>CAIJNJ010000540.1 GCA_903821975.1 uncultured Bacteroidota bacterium | reverse complement strand
CTATCCGTGCAACTGCGCCGTTCATTCGCCGCGACCTGCAGATATTCCTTGAAAAGAGAAACATACAGACACGTACCGTATTTACAGGTAACATCCTTCGTCAGCCGGGCTTTAAGCATGTGCCAAGCAAGGCTTCTAAGAATGGTTATCCTGAAGCAGATAAGGTAATGCGCGGCGGTATGCTGCTTGCCTGCCACCACGGTCTTAGTGATGAGCAGATAAGCCATGTTATGGAGAGCGTTACCGCGTTCATGAAAAACCTGTAATTAATTAGCTGATTAGCTAATTTGATGATTAGCTGATACCTGTGGGTTGTGTTTTTGATTAACTGGTTAGCTGGTGTTCGTGGGTTGTGTTTTTGATTTTTGTGTTTTAATTTATATTGATGTTTGATATAATACTGATCGGGTTTCTTACCTACAGAAACGGGGTGAAGGCTAAACAAAAAGGCCAGAATGCCGTAGTATGGGGAGTGGCAACCGCAATTGCCTACATCATGTGCATGGTAGTGGGTTTCTTTGTGGTGGTCTATAACTTCTGTAAGGATGCGATCAATTTAAATCAACTGTCTTCTTTAGATACAAAATCAAGAGAAGCCGCTGCCCAACAACTGGTCCAGGTGTTCGAAGCTAACCCATTACACCTCATTACCATTGAGTTGTTTGGTGTAGGTGGGTATTTATTAGTACGCTATATCCTCGACCGCAAGCCGGACAAAAAAGAACCCGAAGTCCACTGGATGGACAAGATGGGAGAACAATAAATAATGACTCAATGGCTGAATTGCGTAATGGCTGAATGTAATACATCGTTACGATGCCCTTATTAAGATTCAGCCATTATTTACATAATACACCTTTACAACACTGTTGCTCATTAAGCTATTGAGCCATTGAGCAATTCAGCCATTAGTCTACCATCCCAGTAAAGTTTTCAGTTTCGCCATACCGCTTTTGCTTACGGTTACTTTCGCACCGCAATGCAGTAATGCTATGTGGCTTTCTTTTTCGTAAGGCTCTATGCGCATAAGCTGGGTAACAGGTACCAGGTAGGAGCGGTGCACGCGCACAAACTGTTGCGGGTCCAGTGTTTGCTCTAGATGGGAGAGGGTGCTTTTCTTCAGGTAGCTACCGTCCTTTGTTACTATCTTGATATAGTCATCGTTTGCTTCAATGTAGTAGATATCCTGCGCAGGTATGATGCGTATCAGGCTGTTGTCCTTGACTACTATGCGGTGCTGGTAGCCTTCGTAGATGTTGTTCTCCAGCAGAGCGCTTACTTGTGGGCGATCCTTGTTCGTAGCTTGTTGCAGCCACTTTTGCATCGCTTTTTCAAATCGGTCCTTTACTATCGGTTTTAACAAGTAGTCTACCGCATGCGATTCGAAAGCCTTCAGTGCGTATTCATCAAACGCGGTGGTAAAGATTACCGCAGGTGGGTTATCCAGCAGTTCCAGCATCTCAAAACCATTCAGCCGCGGCATTTGTATATCCAGGAATATGAGATCAGGATTAAGTTCCTGTATGGCTTTAAAGCCTTCGAAGCCATCACCGCATTCCGCTACAACTTCCACCTGCTTGTATGGTTCAAGCAGTGATTTTAGCAGTTGGCGCGCCAGCGGTTCGTCATCGATCAGTATTACTTTATACATGGTGCTGTGGTATTTTTAATATCGTTGTAAAATACTTACCATCTTTTTTTGTTTCCAGCAGGTCTGCACGGGCATATAAAAGATACAGTCTGCGCTGCACACCTTCCAGCCCGAAACCGGTGCCACGCGGTGGTTGTGTATCTGCATCATAAGGGTTAGTGATCGTTATCATCAGCATAGCCCCTTCCAGTACTATATGTACAGTGATGGTAACAACCCCGGTACTACCATACAGCCCGAACTTAATAGCGTTCTCAACGATAGGCTGCAGCAGGAAGGGTGGTATCACCGCATCGTCGGTATATTCTTTTTCAAACCGTACCCGCAGCCGGTCGCCAAATCGCACAGACTCTATTGCAAGGTAAGATTGTATGTATTCAAGTTCTTCACTAACCGGTAGCGTATCTTCTGATTCCCGCTTCACTGAGCTGCGGAGAAAATCAGACAGTTTGCCGATCATTTCCTGTGCTTTTCCCGGGGCTATGGTTATAAGGGCATTGATTGAGTTGAGGCTGTTATACAGGAAGTGAGGTTGCAGTTGCTGGCGTAGCTTAAAGAGTTCTGCTTCTTTCAGCAATATAGATGCATCTGTCTGCTGCTGGAAGCGGGCATCGAGGTTGGTAATGTTCTTGCGCAGTGCGCTCACCGTTGATACCCAGCTATTAAATATCCAGATGAAAAGGAAACGCACGGCTACGGTCTGCTTTAACCATAGCTGGTAATTCACATTATCTGTTGCTACAAACAGTTTTAAGGTCTCATATTCCGTAATGGCAGTAGCCGTACTGATGACCAACGCCATGAAAAGACCATACAAAGTGATAACAGCAGTAGTGGGGTAGGCCCTTATGAGCAGGATAATGCCCCACGCGGCAATACCGAGTATAAGGCAACTAGTTACAGCATCTTTCGCAGCGGTGCCCCACTCAAAATGCAGTATGTTGTGCAGAATGAAAATGTGCATTGCCAATACAATAAGCATCAGCAACAAGACCATCCAGTGAATATTTTTCTTTATCGAACGCAATTATTTTGAATGGCTGATTAAGTTAAAAGGTTGATAAGTTGAATGGTTCCCTTCGACTTCGCTCAGGATGACAAAAGGTTGAAGAGTTTGTTATGTTACCCAAATGCCGCCCACAGTGGCGCCGCTACCATTTCCGCCTCACGCACCATAGAGAAGAGTAGTCCGCCGTTTTTCAATTCTACCGGTTGCAGATCTTTAACGGCCAGCATACGCCAGCACATGGTGCGGCCATGCCTGTCTATGAAGGTAGACTCTTCGTCCCTGCCCATTTCACGGGCCGTCACGAGTGCCTTTTCTTCATCTTCTGCATAGACCAGCCTCCATTGCTCTTCATATTGGTCTGTTGGTAACCCCTCACACTCTATACGATAAATGATCTGTGCGGTAAATGATCTCATGTTTTGGCCTTTTGTAAAAAGTTAATAGCTCTTAAAAATGATCGGGTTCAATTGGTTTTCATTTCCTTTGACGAGTAATCCTAATTCCCAACCACCAATTCCCAATTCCAGTTTTTAATAGGATTTTATTTCAATGCTGCCGAACGAACAATTACCCCTCAATATCAACACTTTTCTATTCTCATTTGTGTTGCCTGTTTGTATAGTGCGGGCATCTTCCACACTTCCGAACGAAGGGTTTATCTCGTTTTGCACTTCCCAGTGCGACGGTACGATCATTTCCACACCGCCAAATGACACCTGGCATACCATCACTACCGATGGGTCGTTAAAATCAGCCTGCGTAAGGTTTATTTCGCAGCCTGCAAATGTTACATTTATTGCGCCCCCTTTAAAGTCTTTCGATGTTACCACTTCTTTTTTTCCGCCAAAGGTTACATCTACATTAACAGTGCTGTCTGTGTTTATGGTGGAGTCCATAGGTTGGCGGGGATAGCATCTGTCTCTGTGTGGCCGGAAAGCAATCATTAACCCACCTATGATCACAAGCGCCGGCCATACATAGTGGGACGATGATCTCCCCATGATCGTGAATTGCGGCACCAGGTTGGCAATACCTACAAGTATTAGTATCCACCACGCATTTCTTCGGAACCCGTTTTTTAACCCAATTAGCCCGCCGATGACAATAAGGATCACAGGCCACGAAAACTCAAGATCATAGTCGCGAACCAGCCCCATAGTGTTCAGCAGGAATAGCACACCAACTATGGCAACGCCTATGCCAAAAAACATACGGTTTTTGCGCCGGTTCTCGCGGTATTTCTTAAAATCGCCCCTATAAAAATTACGGTCTCGCATATCTATATTTTATGGAGCAAATATAGAACGTGCATTTACCATACCGAAATGATAGTAGGTAAGAAATTAATCTCAGGCGGTAAAGACGGTGAAAATGTCGGTGAATGAGTTGTACGTATTGAACCTGGCGGTTCTTAAAGCTCCAGAATCTTGTTCAGGGTAGCCCAGTTGCGCGTGGTTGCAGACACTTTGAGTTTCTTTTCAATGAACGAGTTGGAAAAGCAGGTTTTCCCGTAGTTGCCGGTATAAACATATACTTCGCGCTTTACTACTCTTGCATATTCCGCATCATTGGAATAAACACCTAAAGCACCCTTAACATCGTAGGAAGGCGCTTCAGATAAGAAGGTTACATAAAGCCTGCTCTTATCTTCTTCTTTAATGTTGTCATAAGGCATATTCTTCACCACCTTCCTGATGTCATGAAACATCCTGATAATAGTTGGAACCCTGTACCCCAGGTTCAGCTCCAGGTGGGCTTCTATCGTGTCGCGCAACTCTCCTTCATTTGTTTCTTCCGTTTCAAAAAGCACATTGCCGCTTTGTATGTATGTGATGGTATTTTTGAAACCAAGCGATTCAAATTGGTTTCGCAGGTCTTCCATCTTTATGATGTTTTTCCCGCTTACATTGATCCCCCGTAAAAATGCTACATACCGTATCATGTTTATTCCTTATAAAAACATGCTAACTTAATAAATTGCGCGGGAATATAGATATTTATATCATTTTTATTATTAAAAAATGACATCTTCCGCTTATTCAAAAACACCGCTGGCTAAAAAGCTGGGTATTAAGGCCGGGTTCACGGTTAAACTGGTGAATATACCACCATACTACTTTGGGTTATTTACCGATATGCCGGAGATCGTTACCTGCAATAATATTACCGGCAAGCAAAAAGTTGACTTTATCCACTTTTTTACAAAGGGTGCTGAAGAACTGAATAAACTTCTTCCTTTACTGAAAAAAGAGATCGTGCAAATGGTATTATCTGGGTTTCGTGGCCAAAGAGATCGTCAGGAATAATAACAGACGTTAGCGAGAATATAGTGCGTGACGAAGGGTTGAAGTGTGGGCTCGTTGATATAAAAGTATGCGCTGTAGATGAGGCATGGTCTGGTCTCAAATTTGTGATACCGGTAAAGGACAGAGTATAGAGAAGTGATAAAGTATAGGGCGTTATGAAACGAAATACATCTTCATGGTGCCCTTGTTTTTCGCTTCGATCTCGCCCCTGTACGTACATGTGAACTTGTCCTTCACTAACTCGTAGGTGTTCTGCGAAATGTTTATTTTGCCGGGTGCGCCGCTTTGCTCCATACGAGCCGCGGTATTTACGGTATCGCCCCATATATCGTACGCAAACTTTTTCACGCCAACTATACCCGCTACTACACTTCCGGTATGAATACCTATCCGTATCTCAAAGGTGCTGTTGCCCAGTTTTGTAAGACGGTCGGTCATGTAGTTATTTATTTCGATCGCAGCGCTGACAATGTTTTCGGCGTGCTTTGGATCTGCCACAGGCAGACCGGCCACAGCAAGGTAAGCATCACCTATCGTTTTGATCTTTTCCACATTGTACTTATCCGTGATGTCATCAAAAGCTTTGAAGCAGGTATGCAGTTCGTCTATCAATGCCTGCGGTGTCATGCGTTCACCGGCATTTGTGAAGTTTACAAAATCGGTGAATAATACGGTTACATTATCAAATTGCCGGGTTTTTGAGTTGCCATTCATTTTTAGTTCATTAGCTACTTCAGCTGGCAAAATATTCAGTAGCAGGTTGTCCGACTTTTTTCTTTCTATGTCCGATTTTCTGCGCTCTTTTACTATAAAAAAAGAGAACCCTGTTAGCAGCAATATGCCTGCAATGCTCATGTATGTATAGTTTTGTTGCCTTTGCAGTCTCAGTGCTGCAATTTTTTGGGCTTCATCCGCTTTCTTGTCATACTCATGCTGCATACCAAGCTTCACTATTTTTTCATCGTTCTCTTTTGAGAATACGGAATCTTTTATCGCATCATAATTAGCAGTGCATTCCAATGCGTTTTTATAATCGCCGTTGAGTTTATAAGCTTCTGCGAGGTATTGATAGGCATCCTGCAGCACGCCCATGGTGCGTAACTCCCTGGCCATTGCTACGCCACGCTGCAAATAATTGATAGCAGTATGTAATTGACCGGAGTTGACTTTGCCGGGGTGCACAGTATCTTTAGACATTGCGAGGTATGTCTCACCAATTGCTTCAAGGTTCCATGCAACACCGTGTTTATACCCCGTTTCCTCAGACATTTTTAAAGCCCGTTCATACTGTTCTATTGCCAGAGGATAATTTTTCTCGCTCGAATAAGCCAGCGCTATATTTCCAATATTTCTCGCAACACCTTCTTTATTACCCATTTCCTCATTCATCTGCACGGTTTTAAAGTAGTATTCCAATGCTTTCGGATAGTTTTTTTGAAAAAAATAAAAATTACCAAGATTACCTGTGGTTGCAGCTATCCTGTTTTTATCTTTTATCTCTTCAGCTATTTTTAAAGACTTTAGATAGTATTCAAGTGCATTTTGAAAATCCCTGAGGCTTTCATAAACATTGCCGATATTGTTGGTAACAACGGCAATTTTATTTTTGTTACCCGCTTCTTCATATAATTTTAATGCCTTGAGGTCGTATTCCAGCGCCTTTGGGTAATCAGAAAGATCTTCATATGCACTGCCAATATCCGCCATGGCGTTTGTAATTCCTCTTTTCTCGTCCAGGTCCTCGTATATTTTTGCAGCATCCTCATAATATTCCAATGCCTTCAGATAGTCCGATTTGTTTTGAACATTCACCCCGAGATTGATCTCTGAAAGTGCGACCCCTTTTTGAAAATCAATCTTTGTGGCCAGGGTAAAGGCCATTTGCCCGTATTTTACACCATAATCTGTATTGATATTACTGTACTCACCGGCGATATCGTTCAGTATATTCACTTTGTTTGTATCTTCTTTCATGTTTGCCAACACATTCACCAAAGAATCGATCTTTACCTGGCCTTGTTTCTGTGCAAACAAGCTGCTACCGGTAATTACACCAACGGAAAAAAGAAGCATTGATAATTTAAAACGCTGTTTCATGTTTTTTGTTTTGGAAGCCGCGGGCACAAGATATAATAAATCACAAAAAATATTCATTTCATTTGAAATATAATAACATGACCGGCTATATTGTTAATGCGGGATATTTCAGGTTTTATCATCTACTTTCTGTTAAAACATTACCTTTGGCTATACTAATTTCCATTTAAAAGGCACAATGAAGAAAAATATAGCTTTACTCGCAGGCGGGTATTCCGGTGAATATGTGATCTCTATACAAACTGCCGAAACCATTGAAAAAAATCTTGACGATAAGTTATACAATGTCTATAAGATCATTATTGTAAAAGATGAGTGGTATTACCAGGATGGCGATAAGAAGATCGGCGTAGACAAGAATGATTTTTCATTAACCATAAAAGGCGAAAAAATTAAGTTTGACTGTGCTTTCATCGCTATGCACGGTACCCCCGGCGAAGATGGCAGGATACAGGGCTACCTGGATATGCTGCAAATGCCATACACCACCTGCAATTCAATTGTGTCTGCACTGACCTTCAATAAAAGCTATTGCAATAAAGTGGTAAAGGCGTTCAACGTAGTGAACATAGCAAACTCGGTACACCTAATTAAAGGCGAACCATATTCTATGGGAGCAATACTCGACCAGATGAAACTACCCGTGTTCGTAAAGCCTAATGAAAGTGGCAGCAGCCTGGGCGTAAGCAAGGTTAAGCATGTAGAGGAATTATTGCCTGCGATAGAGAAGGCTTTTAAAGAAGACAACCAGGTACTTATTGAGGAGTTTATTGAAGGCAGGGAACTGACTATAGGCATTTACAAAACGAACGGCTATATACATGCATTACCGGCAACAGAAGTGGTAAGCAAGAACGAGTTTTTCGATTACGAAGCGAAATATACCCCTGGTGTAACCAAAGAAATAACGCCTGCGAAGATCGAGGACAGCCTTAAGGAACAATTAGAGCATAAAGCAACATTTATATACAGGCACCTTAATTGCCGTGGTATAGTGCGTATGGACTTTATCCTGCAGCGATTTACCAATAAGCTGTTTTTCCTTGAGGTGAATACTATGCCGGGGCAAAGTGAGAACAGCATTGTGCCGCAGCAGGTAAGGGCCTCAGGTAAAACCCTGAAAGATTTTTATGGAGAGATACTGGAAGACTGCCTGAAGAACCATTCATTATAAACCCGGTCACAGAAATAATTTTCGGATGAAGCAAAACGTAAAAAAATCCTTTTTATTCAATCTGCTGGTTGTATTGGGGCTGTGCGTCATCTTGTATATAAGCTTTTTTGCCACACTGCACTGGCTTACAAAACATGGTGAAGAGGTGAAGATCCCTAATGTGAACGGGATGGATATGAACACTGCTATAACCACGCTTCATAAAATGCACTTTGAAGTGAATCTTGATTCTACCTTCGAACCATCTTTCAAACCGCTCGTAGTGTTAAAGCAGGTGCCTGACACGGGCTCGATAGTAAAGGAAGGACGTACGGTTTTTCTTACTATCAACATGCTTACGCCTCCAAAGATACCCATGCCTAATGTGGTGAACTTATCGCTACGCAGCGCTGAAATGCTGTTGCGTAACAACAAGCTGCTGGTTGGGGATACTATTTACAAACCGGATATTGCTGCCGGCGCCATACTGGAACAGCGCTATAAAGGCCAGCCCATACAGCCGGGCGACCTGGTATCGCAAGGCAGCAAAATCAGCCTTGTGATAGGCAATGGCCTTGGTAATACAGAATGGGATGTGCCGGATGTTACAGGGCTGGATGTGGAAACTGCCATGATAACATTGAATCAATATAATGTACAGCCAATATTGGTTGTTGCAGATCAGTTGACCCAGATAAATGATACCAGTTCAGCTATTATTGTTAATCAGGAGCCAAGGGCTTTGGATGATAAAGGAGCTGTGAACCGTATGAAGATGGGAAGTATTATTACGTTGACCATTTCACAAAATCCTGGGAAAGGGGATATACAAGGGAAGGGGCAATAGAAACAACGATAATAACGTTAAATAAAGAAAACCGGAACAAATAGTGCGTAGATTTTTTATCATAATATGGATATTGTTAGGTGTTATTGTTGCATCTTCAACTGATTCTTATGGGCAGGAGTATGTAGCGCCCATCAATTATAACCCATTCTTATTCAAGCAAGCTGCTACACCCAATAGATTATTGAGAAAGACCGCTGCTACGCTTACGCTACCATTTTTCGAAGACTTTACCGGTTATGGTGTATACCCCGACACTAATAAATTCCAGGATTACGAGGTTTACATCAATAACACCATGTGCGTGAACCCCATAAGCAGGGGAGTGGCCACATTTGATGCGCTCAACAGCATGGGTATGCCATACGACAGTTTCAGCAACACCAATTTTAATTATGCTGATAGCCTTACTTCACAACCTATTGACTTAAGTAGTAACGTGCCGGGTGACAGTGTTTACTTTAGTTTCTTTTACCAGCCACAGGGTACAGGGTTTTATCCGTTGCCTGAGGATTCGCTGATGCTGTATTTTAAAGATGTCTATGGCGGTTTTGTGCAGGTTTGGACAGTCCCTGGGACAACATTACAACCCTTCCAGCAGGTAATGATACCTGTTACTGATTCTATCTTTTTCCATAACTCATTCCAGTTTCGCTTCGTGAATAAGGCTGCACTTTATTGGGCAGATGCGATATGGAATGTGGATTATATAAGGCTTGATAAAAACCGGTCGGCGGGTGATACTACTATACCGGATGTCGCGTTCATTTCTGATCCCACATTTCTGCTGAATGATTATTCGTTCATGCCCTATAATCAGTTCATGGCAAACCCGGGCGGAGAAATGGCAGCACAGGTTACGGATAGTATACAGAACGATACATCCTTTGCCCAATCTGTGAATTATTCTATGTCCGTGACAGATGAAGGCAGTGGCAATGTTTTAACGAGCGGGTCATCTTCTGTCTCACTTCCCGGTTACCAGGCGGAGCAGGTTACGCAGCCATTTTCCGTGCCCCTGGCCAGTTTGCCATCATACCCGGGCGGAACAAAAGTTGTTTTTCAAACAGAGTATTATTTACAAAGTACAGCATCAACAGGCCCAACGGTTAATGACACTATTGTTAAAAACCAGGTCTTCGATAATTACCTGGCTTATGATGATGGATCGGCAGAAAAAAGTTATTACCTCAATTTGTTTCCTACACTTGATGGGCGCATAGCAATTGAGTACCACCTGAACCAGCCGGATACTATGCGCGGCATGGCTATTTATTTTGGCAGGCAGATACCGTATCCGGTCTATAAGACCTTCAATATTTTTGTTTATTCAGCACTCGCAGGTGTAAACGGATCGCCGGTGGATGTAACACTTGATTCAGAAGAATTTGTAGTTCCGTTTTATGCAGACACACAAAACCATTTCTGGATATACACTTTCTCGCAGCCACTCTTGCTCCCCGCCGGTACTTTTTATGCAGGCACGCAGCAACCCGCAGCCAGTGGCGATGATAGCTTGTATTTTGGACTGGATGTGAACAGGGTAGGGAGTAACCATGCCTATTTCAGGGTATTGAATGTATGGCAACCTTCACTGATAAGCGGGGCAATAATGATGCGTCCATTACTGGGGCATTATGTTGCCAGCTCCGGAATTACAGATGCACCTGTTTCAAAAAAGGAGTGGAAAGTGACGCCTAACCCGGCCAGGGATATATTGCAATTTGAATTTGATAGCGACAAGGATGCCGTTTACAGGATCACAGATATCCAGGGAAAAACATTACAGAGTGGCACTGTTTCCAGTGGCAAAACGATTGATATTTCCCGCCTTGTACCGGGTCTGTATTTTGTAAACATTATCAGCAGCGGTGTCGCCGGTGCTCCGCAAAAGATCATCAAGTTATAATGAACACTATCAATGTTTATTGCTTTTAACTTAATAATTTTGTCTTTATTTTATACTAAAACAAAATGAAAAATATTACTGTAGAAGAACTAAAAAAGAGGCTCGACAGCGGTGAAAAATTACACATCATTGATGTTCGTGAGCCCTCTGAATATGCGGAATTTAATATTGGCGGTAAGTTGATCCCATTAGGCCGGATAGCCAATATGCAGCTCGACGAACTCGAAGATCTTAAAAACGAAGAGCTGATCATACATTGTAAAGCCGGTAG
>CAIJNJ010000539.1 GCA_903821975.1 uncultured Bacteroidota bacterium | reverse complement strand
GGGGTTTAACGCAGTTTTATGAATAAAACTACCCATCGGTAAAGCAGGAAGCGTAATTTTAAGCCAAATTCAAAAACAGGGAATGAGAAAAATATTTATACTGGTAATAGCTCTGTCAATAAACATTGTTGCTTTTGCACAAAGAACTGTTCATACGCAACCCACTGCTGTAACCTGCATCAATAGCAGCAATTTCAGCTTCGGGCATAGCAGCCCTTATAGCAGAACCACCGGTGTAGGAGATACCCTTGTTTTAACTAACATCCTTGCTGCAGATACCCCGTTGGTGATCTATTCAGCCGGCGTCAGCGATAGTGGCTATCTCACAGGTACAGATGTTTGGGGCGACCAGGGCTTTGCAGAGCGCTACGATTTTGATAATATTTCCGGTGTCGATAGTTCCCTTGTTATCATTGGCGTTGTTGCGCAGTTTCATGGTTCCGTGAACCTGCTTTCTACCAATACAGTTACGTTCAATGCCTGGGATGTCGGCTTCCCGCTTGTTGTTTCCGCTACTACCGCATACAGCGGTTTCCCTAATGATAACATGGATAGTCTTGTAGTGCCGTTCACGCAGCTCGGCATCGGTGTTACAGGCGATACTATCAAACCATTTCTTTTTCCCGTACCTACAATTACATTACAGAATGGTTTTTTCATAGGCTATACGATGAATTACAATTTCCAGACGCTTGCTGGAGACACTATAGGTCTTGCCTGCTCTGCTAACGGTGACCGTATCAGCCCTGCTTATACAGTACAAACGTATATCGATTCTGTACTGAATATGGAAGGTACAGCTGATTCCGCCATCACGGTTACAGATACTACCATCAATGTACAGAACGCCACGCAATGGTCTGATGGCGTATGGCACGATAACTACACCAATAATGATTCTATATCCAACGACCTTGCTATTTACCCGATAGTGGTTATAGGAAGTCCTACATCTGTAAAAGGTGTTAGGAAGAACAACTTCACTTTCTTTGGCAACTTCCCTAACCCTGCGGTGAACACCACCAACATCAAATTCTCCTTATTGAAAAATGCAGATGTTACGGTACAGGTAATGGATATGAATGGCCGCGTCATCAGTACAATAACCGACAAGGATCTAACAATTGGTGAGCACACTATCCCGGTCAATACATCCGCAATGGCCGCCGGAGATTATCTGTACCTGATCCACACATCCGGTGGAGATGGCATCGCCAGTAAAATGACCGTGGTGAAATAACTTTTGGAATTGGGTATTAGTTGTTGGGAATTAGGATTGAATAGTTGTAGCAATTGTTGAGATAACAATCCCAATTCCTATAAACAAATTACAAATTCCATCTAGCGCAGCTTGTCATTTTCCTTATGCCTGTTCGCATCGCGGATATTCTTTTTCTCAAAATTTTTATGCAGGGCCTCGGTCAGGTCTACGCCGGTTTGGTTGGCAAGGCACATCAGTACCCACAGCACATCGGCCATTTCATCGCCAAGTTCTTTTTGTTTATCACTTTCTTTAAATGACTGTTGGCCGTACTTACGTACCATTATCCGTGAGAGTTCGCCCACCTCTTCCATAAGGATACCAAGGTTGGTCAGTTCATTGAAATAACGCACGCCTACGGTCGTTATCCATTTGTCTACCTGCTGTTGCGCCTGCTTTATGGTTATATCCACGGGAATTAAGTATTTATATAGATTTGGAATTTGTTTCTTTACGCAAAATAATAGAACTTCCACGTTTAATTAGAATATATTAGTACAAAGTAAATTAATACGATGCATTCATACGGAACAGACATAGAGGCGGCAGACGCGTTAAAGGTACAGGCTGCGGCAATACGCAAGGCTATAGGCAAGGTGATAGTAGGGCAGGAAGATGTGGTGGAGAAACTCATCATTGCTATACTATGCAACGGGCATAGCCTGCTGGTAGGTGTGCCTGGACTGGCAAAAACATTGCTGGTAAAGACCATTGCCGATGTGCTGGATCTCTCCTTCAAGCGCATCCAGTTCACCCCCGATCTTATGCCCAGTGATATAGTGGGTGCAGAGATACTCAATGAGCAGCGCCATTTCCAGTTTATCAAAGGACCAATATTTGCAAACATCATCCTTGCGGATGAGATAAACCGTACCCCGCCCAAAACACAGGCCGCCCTGCTGGAAGCCATGCAGGAGCGTAATGTTACTGCCGGCGGTACTTTGTACAAGCTGCCCGCGCCATTCTTTGTACTGGCTACACAAAACCCCATAGAGCAGGAAGGTACCTATCCGCTGCCTGAGGCCCAGCTCGACCGTTTTATGTTCCAGGTAACGCTCGACTATCCGAGTTTTGCAGAAGAAGTGATGATCGTGCGTAATACCACCAGCGCTAATGTGCCTGAGCTCAGCAAGGTGATGACCGGGGAAGACATACAATATTTCCAGGAGCTGGTAAGGCGTGTGCCTGTACCGGATAACGTGCTGGAATATGCAGTGAGCCTTGTGCAGAAGACACGCCCCGGTTCTAATAATGTGGCTGCTGCGGCTACCCAGTACATAGCTTACGGCGCCGGCCCTCGTGCATCGCAATACCTGATACTCGGTGCCAAGTGCCACGCATTGCTGAATGGTAAGTATTCGCCGGATATTGAAGATGTGCGTGCAATGGCAATGCCTGTACTGCGCCACCGTGTGCTCCGCAACTACAAAGCCGAAGCCGAAGGTATAACCCAGGAAGCACTGATAAAACAACTTCTGTAACTGGAATTAGGAATTGGGAATTGGGTATTTGGATTGATGCCGTTTGCGCCTTAAATTCATAACATGATCAATAGCGCCTTTGCGCCTTTGCGAGAAACTTCTTACTTATGGAAAACATACAACAGAAAGCAGATTTCTTAAGATACACTTTCACTAAAGAACTGGCAAAGCTGGATGATAATGCTCCGCGCAAATGGGGCAAGATGACCGTGCAGCAGATGATAGAACATTTCAGCGACAGTATGCGCAATGCGAGCGGCCGCTTGCACCTGGCGCAGATGACGCCGGAAGAGAACATTGCAAAAATGCAGGCCTTTCTCGAAAGCGAAAAGCCATTCAAAGAAAATACCCCCAACCCGCATATGCCGGACACTCCTGAGCCGGTAAAGCATGCCACCAAGCAGGAGGCCATAGATCATCTGCAAAATGAGATAGACCATTTCTTTACCGCTTATGAAAAAGAAGCAGGTAAAAAAGTGCTTAATCCATTCTTCGGTACGCTTAGCTACGAGCAGCAGGTACAATTGCTCTACAAACACGCCATGCACCATTTACGGCAGTTTGGCGCAGTGGAGTGATCTAGTTGGAGATCTTAAATTTAAGGTTATTCATTGTCCTTACAGTTCCGTCAGTGCTGGAAATATGGAAATCACTGAACTCAACTATGTCGCCACGTTTTATGAGGCCAAATGCAGTCCGCGTTTCATCATCGAACTCTGAGTTTTTGATGTTTGTATACGAGCGTTGAAACACTATACTCGAATCCTGCGCACGTAATAGCGTCACGGTAAAGGAGACTATTGTATATTGCATATCCAGATCGCAATTTGGAAAAGTACATTCTGGTCCAAAACTGCCAGACAGTTGCAGCCGGGAAATATAGCCGCTCGTCTTGCCTGCAATAGAAATTTCGGGGGATGGCAACTTTTTTACTCTAGCCATATAGCTCCCCATTTTTTTTAGTCCCTTTCTTGTTTTTGCAAATACATCAATAGTTGCAATCCCAGCCTTCTCAGGAGTGTATATATATTCGCCATTCTTGCCGGTAATCCGCCCGTTGTCTACCTTAACTACCAACTGGTCAGACGAAACAGCATTATTTGCGATTGATATTGGGTTGTCAATACCTATATAAGCCACGTTCATTTTATCAAGCTGTATGACTACCCGCTGTGCGTGTGCAAAGCCGGTAGAAATTGATAAAATAAACCATAAGAACACGGGTCGCATTTTGCTGCTTTTCTGTTTTAAATATATAGTCATTCGGTCATTCAACAATAAACTCGAGGTTGTTCAGATCGGGATAGTCTCCGCTCCGATCCCTGCATGCCATATCTGTGAGCCAGACTATAGCGCCCTTGCCTAAAGAACAGAATACCTTTTTTGTTTCT
>CAIJNJ010000538.1 GCA_903821975.1 uncultured Bacteroidota bacterium | reverse complement strand
TTGCAGCGTTCCCCATTACATAACAAATGCCCTGGTTTCTCAGAGCACTTATTTCTTTGAACCAGCTTTCTCAGAGTGCTTTTTAGCAGCTTCTTTTGAATGGTCGTTAGCTTGCGTGCTGTGACCGTTGGCCGTCTGCGCATGATGCGCAGACATTTCGTCGTTTCCTTCCTGATGGCTCTTATGCGCTTCAGTGTGGTGTTGGGCTGCTTTCTCGTGATGCTTGGCCGCTTCTTCGTGATGGTTATGTTTCATGCTCTATCCATTAGTATAACCATGCCAGCAACTTACTCTTGTGTAACTATGCTTTTTATATTTCTTCATTCGCTGCACCACTCTAACTGCCCATCACGATAGCACTTCCCTGTGATGTAGCGCCATCTCCTCTAATTTATTTTGTAGTTCACCTATGTTGATCGGCTTGTACAGAAATGTATTAAACCCACTTTCCAGTATCTTTTCCTGCTCGGTTATTGATGCCGTAAAGGCCACGATATACATATTTGCTTTTGCAGCATCAGGCAGTGCGCGTATCAGTTTCATAGCCTCATATCCATCCATCTCCGGCATTTGCAGGTCCATAAGTATACCGTGAAAATGATTTTTTACGCAGGCCTCGTAGGCTTCTTTTCCATTCTCTACAAGCACCGCATGTATGTTCATCATGCCCAGTTGCTTTTTCAGTACCAGCCTTACAATATCATTATCCTCTGCTATCAGTATTTTCAGATGGCTGAGATTTGTTCCATTGGTCACTGCCATTTCTTTCCGATCTTCCTGTGCGGCAGATACAGCAAATGATATAGCAAACGAGAACATTGAACCATTGCCGGAACTGCTCTCTAATTTAATAGTGCTACCAAAAAGAGAGAGTACTTTTTTTACGATCGCCAGTCCCAGTCCCGTGCCGCCATATTTGTGCATTATATGAGCCTCTGCCTGTGTAAATAATTCAAAAACCGTTTCGTGGTTGTCAGCGTGTATACCTATTCCGGTATCTGTAATGGAGAACAGCACATTTACACTTTGTTCCGTCTGTTCAGTTACCCATAGTTTTATTGTAATACTGCCTTCCTCTGTAAACTTTATTGCGTTGCCTACCAGGTTATACATTACCTGCGATAAGCGCGTAGGGTCACTGATCACAGTTATACCTTCCAGTTCTTTATCAATGTCGGCAATAAGTTCCAGCCCTTTGCTCATCGCTTTTACCCGCAGTACAGAACATATATTTTCAATAAACACGCCCAGGTTAAAAGGAACCTTTTCCAGTACCGGCTCTTCGGAGTTCATTTTATTAAAATCAAGCACATTATTGATGAGTGCAAGCAGGTCTATGGCAGAGAATTGCAGTAGGTTCAGGTTCTCTTTTTGTCGTTCTTCCGGTTTGTCTGTCAGTAATAGTTCCGTTATACCTACTACCGAATTAAGCGGTGTGCGCAATTCATGCGACATGGTGGAGAGGAAATTCGCTCTCGATTCGGCGAGCATATTCGCTTCGGCTATCGCGATCTGGAGTTGTTGGTTCAGCGCTTCTTTCTCGTTGATGTGCACACGCAGCGCGTCGAAGAATAAGTAATGAGAGGTAATGATGGAAACGAAGTTAAGCAGCACAATGATCTCATAACCCGGCGATGCCAGCTCCTGGCCTGCATAAATATAGTTAAGGTCTATTTTGCCTTTGGATATTATATAGATAGCCGCCGGCAATATCCCAATGATAGAATAGGTAATACCTAATCCCCTGCCCAGTATATAAAAGCTGCTCAGCATCAGCATGAACATGAACTGTACCGTAAGCAGGTTTATCTTGTGGGTGTATATAAAAATATTACTCCATATTACCAGTATCCCTACCACGATCATCACGTGTGCCACTTGTATGATGCGTGTAGGCTTATAGAGCAACATTTTTACCAAACCCACATAGATACAAAATACGATAGCCCCACGGACAACATGTGAGGTTTGTCCCGCTGCCGCGCCAAAAACAATAACGATTACTGCTTTTAATAAAGAGAACAGAAGTACGGTAAATATGATCCGTATACGGGCTTTGACAATACTGTCCGGTTCGCTGTCAAGGGCTTTGCGCAGCGACCAGTTAAAAAAGGGTAGTGGGTGATTCATAGTAAGCGAGGCCAAATATACGATACTATTTTGCCTGTTTAAATCATGTTTTTTATCGCGTTTTTTAGTAACTATTGCACTTGGCTTCTCTATACGATTTTTTATTTATATGTATGTTAATTTACTTTTTTCAAATTACTTATAGTTGATCAACAAATAAATGTTAATTTATTTTGTTAATAGGCGCATTTTGAGTTAACTTCACCATAATTTTTGATAGCCGCTTTTGGATTGATTTCTTATTCAATTGCATTTATTTATTTAAGTACAAGATTATTTATCGCCCCAAAAAAATATAGTATGAATAGTTTTACCAATGTTATTACTTCCGGCATCGCATCGTCTTTTAGCAAAAGGGTAAAAAACTTTAAGGCCATTTACTTAATGTGCGGCATCATGCTTTTTGCATACAGTAATTCACATGCGCAAGGCCTCCCGATAGCTTATTGGGATTTTGAAAATAGTGCTGCGAGAACAACACTTGTAACAACACCTGAGGACCAGATCAATGGATCAGGAAATACATTTGATGGCAAGTTTGGTTCAACAACGACTACGCTTCAACATGCCGGAGCCGGTACACATTATGCCGGCCCGGTTGCCGGATCGGCTCTTCAAGCTGGGTTTTTTGCGGCTACCGGAGCTACAGATCCAGGTACAGGCGCTACTACCTATTTTCAATTTCATGTAAATACAACCGGTTTTAGTGGCATCACTTTCCAGTTTGATTTATTTACTGGTGGAAGCGCTGCATGGTACCCGGATGCCGGTGTGAATTACAGCACAGATGGTGGAACGACGTGGACAACTACCGGCGTTCAATACTCAGCCGGTAGAAATGCCTGGTCATATGGTAATACAGTTACTCTGCCTGCCGCGGCTAATAATAGTACCAATCTGATTATTAGGATATACGGTTGGTATAGCGATAATGCTGCAGGAGATTTTATAGCGCTTGATAACGTAATAGCGCTGGCAACAGGTACAGTTGCTAATGCCGGAACACTTACTTCGATTGATGAAAGCGATATAGAACTGTCTTACACTTCAGGGTTAGCCGCTACTGCTACTAATACCTTTGCACGTACGGGCACATTTACAGTTACGGGACCCGGAACTAACTTCACAATTAATAATACAAACGCTTTATCCGGCCCGAACATTACCGGTGCCTTCACCGGGGCCACCGGCGGCGAGGTAACCTTTGGAAATACAAGTTATATATATGGTACAGGAACATTTACGCTGCCTAATACCTGCATCCTGCAAACAGCAAATGCGGCAGGTATAGTATTATCTACGGCCACGGCAGCCGGGTCTGTACAGACGACCGGTGGAAGAACATTTGGTACCGGTGCGAATTATATTTATAATGGCACAGTAGCCCAGGTTACCGGTACAGGATTGCCGGCAGCGCTTGTTATTCCGGATTCGATCACAATAAATAACACCGCCGGTGTAACACTTTCGCAAAGCACAGCCACTACGGGTAAATTAATATTTACCGCAGGTATCCTGAAAACGACAACAGCATTTACAATGACTGCCCCGGGTACTGCAGGGTCAATTTTAGGCGCGGGTTTAACCAAGTATGTGAACGGTACACTTATAGAACCAATATCCGGGCTTACCTCGCTTCTTTATGAGGTAGGAGATAATACGGATTATGTACCTATGACGCTTACACTCAGCGGCACTGGTGGTACCGGGGGGAGTATAGGTGTGAGCGCTACCGCCGGTATAGCCACCTATTCGAATATTGCCACTTCGGGTGTTCCATATACCACAGCTGCGGTAAATCATTACTGGACGGTAACAAATAATGCCGCAACAGGGCCTGCCAATGTGGTATTTTCAGGCACTTATTACAACCTCTCCGATATTCTCGGTGGCAATAACAGTGCATTCGTAACGGAAGAATATAGCACATCTACCGCAGCTTGGGCCGGGCCTTACGCCAGTTCTGATGTTACCTCATCACCTTATAGCACTACAACCAATTCCCCCGGCGTACCTCTAAGCTCAATTGACGGGGTTTATATATTCAGTAACCCTCCTCCTCCATGTACTACGCCCACAGCGCCATCGTCTGCAACCTTTACCTTGGGCAGTACTACGCAAACAGCAACCACTGCCACTTTTACAACTACAGGCGCATCAGGTTATATATTGGTAGCGAGTGTAGGTACGCTTACAGCTATACCCACGTCAGGCATAGCTGCGGATATTGCTGTGGGCACTGTATTAGGTTCCGGTATTGGTTCCGGCACTGTTGTAGCTGCAGGTACAGGTTCTCCCCTTCCTACGACCTACGCTTTAATACCCAATACGAATTATACAATGAATTTGTTCGCCTATAATAGTGGATGTTCTGGTGCACCTGCATTCAGCACAGCCTCTACTCATACGGTAACTACCTGTGCGAGTACACCTGTTATTACTACAGGCGCCGTCGCTTTTAACTACATTCCCATTACCATTACTCATCCTGCAGATGGCGGCGCTGTAACTTATACTTATTCAATAAGCGCGTCTACAAGTATTACAGGGAGTCCACAACTGTCCGGTTTCCCGGTCATTACCTCCAGTACTTCTTATTCCATTGCTCCGACGGTAGCCCTTACACAATATTATTACCAGGTTACGGCTATCGGTGCATGTAATGCTACAAGTGTGCAGGTAAGCACTACCACGCCTACCAGTCCGTGCCTCATTACTCCATATACATCTGCTTCTTCTCCTGCAGTATTTAATATTCCGGCGGGTGCTTCAGGCTTCCAGGTTACAATGACCGGTGGTGCCGGCGGTGCATCATATAGCGGCGTTGCCGGTGCTAATGGAGGCTCTGTAGTATGTACTATAAATGTTACCCCTACTTTAACGTCTACAAATTATTTCGAGGTCTATGTAGGTGCAAATGGTAATGCTGCAACGGCTACCCCCGGTACCGGGGCTGGACGTACTGGCGGCACCGGCGGCCTCGGTGGCACTCCAGGTGGTGCCGGTGGCACAGGTGGTGCGGGCGCCTCGACAGGTGGTAATGGTGGCACAGGCGGTGTAGGTGGTAATGGTGGTAATG
>CAIJNJ010000537.1 GCA_903821975.1 uncultured Bacteroidota bacterium | reverse complement strand
TCTTTCTGCGGATGTCCTTGATGAAGTTTTCTGTGGACTGCTTTTTCTTTGATTCCATGTTTGCATTTTTTGTTGGTTAACAATGGAAACACTATCTAAAGTTATGCTCTTTTTCAGTCCACTTTATGCTGACGATTTACACTCGTCTGTACTTCTGCCCAAATGCCACTCTTTTATTTTATTCATTCTGTCTTTTTCTGCTTCCAAATTCGCTGTTTGATTTTCCAATGTTTTGTGAAGATTGTTTAAGGCTTCATTTTCATTTTTCAACTCTGCTTCTGTTGCATATTTCTTTTCAGCGACACTCTTTATAGAGTCATCTCTATGTTGTTGTATTTGCGCTTGTTCTGCTACATTCGGGCCACATGAAAACAAATGAAATAAAGAAAAGAATAAGATCGTTACTGTTAATAAATTTTTCATAGTCTTATAATTTTTAAGGTTATCATAAATTCAATTATTATATATTGCAAGTATACTCTTTTATATTTTACTCAAGGGGGGTGATTTACACGTTTTTTAAGTGGAATATATTTTTATATTGGCGTGAATTCAGACGATATGACTCTTTAAATAAAAAGATGCGCTTTCTTCTAAATATTACTACGGTAATTTTGCTTCATAAATGAACACGGGTACCGCACATCATTATTTAGCATCAGACAAGGAATTTGACGATCTTTTCCCGGTGCATATACAGCAGCTCTCTGCCATACACTGGACGCCGCTGAATGTGGCTGCGGTGGCGGCAAGGTTCCTGGTGCAAAATGCCGGTGCGCGTATTATAGATATAGGCGCAGGTGTGGGCAAGTTCTGTATAGCAGGCAGTATGTATGCCGGCGGCACCTACACAGGCATAGAGCAGCGGAAAAATTTTGTGACCATAGGCAATAAGGTAATAAAGCAATTGGGGCTTGAAAATGTATCGCTCATCCACGGCAACTTTACGGAACTGGACCTGCGCGGTTATACCGGTATCTACTTCTTTAATTCCTTTCATGAGAACCTTGTTTTCTCTGATGCGCTGGATAACAAGGTGGAAATGTCGGGCGAGCTATATGAGTTATATAATGCCCACCTGCTGCGACAACTACATGCTATGCCGGTAGGTACACGGCTGGCTACCTTCTGGCTTTCTGTAACAGAGATACCGGACTGCTATAAGTTGTTAGGATCTCACTTTAACAACCTGCTGAAGCTGTGGGTTAAAGAACGGTAGCAGAAAACCCAATGTAGAAAACCCAAAATCCAAGCCCGTAATTGGATATTTGGCACATTGATATGTGTGATTACAAATTCTTTGGAGTGTTCTTCATTGCATTACGAAAAGACATAGATCGAACTTAAGCACAAAACAATCCAAACCTCAAATTACCAATTCCAAATTCCATTACTTTGCAACTATGTTCGCCGATATTATCCTTCCTCTTAACCTGCCACAGATACTTACCTATGGGGTTCCGCATGAAATGCAGGAATTGCTGCGGCCGGGTATGCGGGTAGAGGTGGCACTGGGTAAGAACAAGCAATACGCAGGCATCATAGAACGGCTGCATAACGACAAACCGGATACTTACACGGTAAAACCGATAAAGGGCATCATTGATGATGAACCGGTAGTGCACGAACGTCAACTGCAATTCTGGCGGTGGATAGGGCAATACTATATGGCCGCACCCGGCGAGGTGATGCAGGCAGCACTGCCCGCCCACCTGAAACTTATGGGCGAAACACGCCTGGAATGGGTGGGTGACGAAAGCGTAGTATATAAATGGAGCGATGAGGCATGGCTGGCAGTAGATGCGCTGGTAATGCGCAAAGAAATAACCATCAGTGAGCTGCGTACCATTATAGGCACCCGGCATTTTGCACAGGTACTCAATGAATTGCTGGAACAGGAAGCAGTGCAGATCAATGAAACGCTGGAAACCATATACCGCCCGCGCAGGGAAAAAGTGGTGATACTGGCGCCTGCTTATAAGGAAGAGAAAGCCTTAATAGAACTGTTCAACCAACTGGCGCGCGCACCAAAGCAACTGGAACTGCTGATGGCATACACAGAGCTTTCTATAAAAAACGGCATCGTAAAGCAAAACGACCTGCTTGACCGGACCGCTGCATCGGCTGCGCAGGTAAAGGTATTGGCTGATAAGGGCATCTTTATTATAGAAGAGAAGAACGTAGACAGGCTCGTATACGCCGCGATAAAAGACGCAAAAGAAATAGTTTTTACCCCTGCGCAGCAAACAGCATATGATGAACTGAACACCGCGCTGCATGAAAAAAATGTAGCCCTGTTACACGGCGTAACAGGCAGTGGTAAAACCCTGTTGTACATACATAAGATAAAGGAGTGCATAGCAGCGGGCAAGCAAGCCATACTGCTACTGCCGGAGATCGGGCTCACAACGCAATTGGTGAGCCGCCTGCATGCCTACTTTGGCGATATACTGGGTGTGTATCATTCGCACTTCAGTAATAATGAGCGGGTGGAGATATGGGAGAAGGTACGGAAGGGCACCTATAAGGTAGTGGCGGGGCCACGCTCGGCGCTGTGGCTGCCGTATAATGATGTGGGTGTGATCATAGTGGATGAGGAGCATGATGGCTCTTATAAACAAAAGGACACTGCACCACGTTTTCATGCACGTGATGCGGCTATATTTCTCGCATCGCTGTTTGACGCAAAGGTGATATTAGGCTCTGCGACGCCATCGGTAGAAAGCCTCTTTAACGTGCAGCACAATAAGTATGGGTACATACCACTGAAGGATAGATACCAGGGCGTGGAGATGCCGGTGATAGAGGTGATCAATGCAAAGTCGCTGGAGACGGTGCGGCAACTGGGTATAAAATTAATTACGCCGGAGCTGCAAAAGGCCATGTATGAGGCCCTGCAACACCGAAAGCAGATCATACTCTTCCAGAACCGCAGGGGTTATGCGCCCTTCCAGCTGTGTACGGTATGCGGGTGGGTGCCGCAGTGCAAGAACTGCTCGGTATCACTTACTTACCACAAGAGCACAGACAAAATGCACTGCCATTATTGCGGGCTGAAAGCAGCAGTGACGCAAACTTGCCCGCAGTGCGGCAGCAATAAGCTGGTGAGTAAAAGCTTTGGCACGGAGAAGATAGAAGAAGAGGTGCAAATGATATTCCCCGATGCCCGCGTAGCACGCATGGACGTAGACAGTATGCGCGGCAAGCACAGCATGGCCGCGCTGCTGGACCAGTTAGAGAAACGAAAAGTGGACATACTGGTAGGTACGCAAATGGTTGTGAAGGGGTTAGACTTTGCCTCGGTAGGGCTGGTAGGTATACTCAGCGCAGACAGCCTGCTCAGCTATCCCGACTTTCGGGTGAACGAGCGGGCTTTCCAACTGATGGAACAAGTGAGCGGCAGGGCAGGCAGGGTAGATGGCAAAGGCATAGTGCTGATACAGGCTTATAACCTCACACATCCTGTATTGCAATGGGTGAAAGACCATGATGTACATTCTTTCTACCGACAGGAGATACGATACCGTGAGCATTTTGGCTACCCGCCATACAGCCGCATCATAAAAGTCATTTTCAAGCACCAGGATGAACCAAAGGCTATTGCCGCTGCCACACAAATGGCTGAGTCGCTGAAAATGGTGGAAGGCATTATACTGCAAGGGCCGGCCCCGGCCATTGTGCCACGAGTACGCAATCTCTTCATTCACGAGATTTGGATAAAATGCCCGCGCGACAATAAGGTATTAGACATAGTTAAGCGCTTTCTGAAAAAAGAGAAACAACATATACTAGGGAAAAAGGGCAATGCTAATGTGCAGATAATATTTGATGTGGATCCGTATTAGTCGTGAGTCATAAGTCCTCGAAATGTATTGCTAGTTGTGTTTATGAGTTGTAAGCCCTCTCTAAATATAAAAGGGCCACACGCTGGTGGCCCTTCTGAAATATTTATATGCACTTGCTTTAAAGCAGGAACGGCCTTAGGAGTGCTGATATAGTAACCATATCCATAGATTCATCGAATGCGGCTGTAGCAGATGCTTTTGGTACAGTACCACCTGTAGCGTATGCGTCCGGCAATGTAGTGATATCTACACCGCCTACCTGCAGTGTGTTGTCTTCGCCAATGTAGAACGGTTGAAACTGTGATTCCGGCT
The DNA here is from genome assembly GCA_903821975.1 of uncultured Bacteroidota bacterium. Taxonomy (GTDB): domain Bacteria; phylum Bacteroidota; class Bacteroidia; order Chitinophagales; family Chitinophagaceae; genus Nemorincola. Next base: position 14,764 of record CAIJNJ010000537.1, on the reverse strand, counting down.
CAGATGTTAATATTGGTGGTGGCGGAATATTATTACTGATCCATGGAGCGGGGTTTTCGGCTGCCCCTGCATTCCTGCGAATGAGCCTTACATGCGCGGCATGGCGCCCTTCCACTGACTGTATCTGGAATGCCTGTGTAAGAATGCCTGCATTACCAAACAGAGTTGGTATCTGGCCCTTGTATGCATGCACACCGGTATCTTCAAATATCTGCGCCATCACAAGGAATGACGGATAATTGTCGAAAGTATTAGGATAGGCACCACCTGCAGTGAAATCATAGGCAGCAGGAATGTATAAAGGGTTAACGGCAAGAGGGTTGTAAAAATTAGGCGTATATGGTGTGCCTCCAAGTGTAGTAACCGTAGTGTTCAGAAAAAGAATATGCGCTTTTTCGTGTGCTTCAATTGTAAGAAATCCGGCTGCGTCAGCAGTTGGGATAAGGCCGCCGGTGCTGTTTCCGGTATGCCAGAAGTTATACTCGAAGTACTCCATCTCCAGCGCAAAATTGAGCGCGGATATAACGTCGCTTGTCGCTGTTGTTTTACCGTAAGCTTTCTTAAAAAGAGAACCCAAAGCAATAGGTAACGCGGCAACAGCCACTTTGGAACCAAAGCTTTTCAATATGTGGCGGCGGTCGCTGAGCCGCTCATACACCTCGGGGTCCGTCTTCTCAATTTCTTTAAGTATGCTCTTAAAATTCATGATCGTGTTATTAGAAAGTAGGTAGTTTGCTTATGTCGAATTTCGTCTGGATATAGGTTTGTATCTCCAGCATTATAGTTTGCGGCGATACAGCAAGGTCCAGGCCATTACTATCTACCGCCGTTGAGTCTGCAAAAGAGTTATAAGACAACAAATCGCGCATATATGCACTGCGACGTGCCTGTACGGTAGCTATTTTGCTTGCAGCAAGTGTAAAATCAGTAGCGCTGAAAAACTGCGCTGCACCGTTATAGCCTGCCACTGCATAATCTGCAAGTATTATTGCATTTTGAAGTGTGCTCGTACGGTCGGCAAAGGTAACAGGAGAAAGGTCCAGCACTATGGTACCGATGGCGTTTACACCAACAAGCTTTTTCATGTATTCGCGGTGGGCAATAGCCTGGTCACGGGTATCTGTAAGGCACGAAGATTCGCTGACATTCAGTCCATAGTAGGGAGTAAGTACTGCCTGCGTATAAAACCCGGCCTGCACCTGCTCTATGATGTACAGAAAATTAAGCAGGCCTACGTCACCACTACCTACAAAGGTGGTGCTTGGCGGCGTTCGCCTGCAAGCAGATAATAAAAGCCCTGCACCGGCAATACCTCCGGCCAGCTGGAAAAAACGGCGCCTTGATACATCATACCCTTTATCCATTTCTTCCACCTGCTCATTTCCAGGCGTGTTCAATATTTTCATACTTTCTGTTTAATGTTATTACATAAGCCCTTAAGCCGGCCGCCAATCAGTTAGCGGCCTTAAAATTAAAAAAAGGAGGCCGCAAAGCAACATATTACGCTTGCTTTGCAAAAAATTTAAATAAGCCCCAAGTTATAAAGTTATTCAGAAAATGTTGCAGAAGGAAATATAAAAGGAAAAAAAATGCGATTTGAAGCAGATATGTTTAGTTTTTACCTACTACGAAGACAAACGGTATCGACGAACGCTCACGAAGTGCCACCCGGACTTTGGAAACCTGCCTGATCACTTTGTATTTCTGGAGGTCGATAACCTCGAGGGAGGCGGCATAGTCTTTAGTAAGGGTATTGTGCCTGATGTATGATGCAAGGAATAATGCAGAAGGCACATCTGCTGCTATAATGTTCTTTACGTAATGTAACCATATGTTATTATCGCGCCACATAGGGGTTCATTTTCTGTTATTTAAAATAACTAACAAATCTGTGCCATCACCTATATCTTTTACGGGGTTTGTAAACGCCATTCAGGTCATGGCCGCAACCACATTTTTTCTCCGTATGGCAACCTTCCGCCATTAAACTGAATAAAAACAAACCTAGGATATATATAACGAACCTGTTCCTGTTTAATTGTTTCATCTGAAAATTTACTTTTGTAAAAATAGGGGATTATTGGCAACTCAAACACCTAAGCGGATATTAATTGCTCCCCTCGACTGGGGACTGGGGCATACCACCCGCTGTATACCCATTATCCGTTACCTGCTAAACCTGGGGCATATCCCGGTGGTGGCATGCAATACTTCCCAACGGTCATTTATAGAAGAAACCTTTGGCAGCATAGAAATTATCCATCTGGATGGGTATGATGTGACCTACTCAAAATGGAACCGGTTTGGTCAAATAGGCCTGTTATCCCAATTGCCACGGATAAACAAAACGATAAGTGCTGAGCATAAATGGCTGGAGAAAAACGCAGGCGATCTGAAGTTAAACGGTATCATTTCGGATAACCGGTATGGATTGTGTCATGCAAAAATACCGTCTGTGATCATGACACACCAGCTACAGGTGCAAACAGGATTTGGCAATCTTGCAGACAGCACAATCCAAAAGGTGCACTATGAATACCTGGAGCGCTTTAATGCCACATGGGTAGTGGATGCAGCAGGCGAGCCAAACCTGGGCGGCAAATTGTCGCACCCACGGCAAGTACCTAAGCATACGAATTATATCGGGCTGCTGTCACAGTTTGAAGGAAAGACAAATGAGGGCACCGTTGCTGATACAGGAAACCTTGTGATATTGCTTTCGGGCCCTGAGCCACAGCGAACAGAATTATCTGCAATGCTATGGCAGCAGCTACAAGACTTCGAAGGGAAAGTGATCTTCATTGAGGGAAATGAAAATGCTGTTGCGCCCTCATCAATCCCGAAGCATGTTACCTATCATAAACGGCAGAAATACGCGACATTGAAGCCGTTATTGCAAAGTGCGGGTATGGTCATTTGCCGGAGCGGCTACTCAACGATCATGGACCTTACCATCCTCAATAAAAAAGCGATTCTCATACCCACGCCAGGACAAACGGAGCAGGAATATTTAGGAAAGCACCTGCGTAAGGAAGGGCTGTTCTATTGTGCAAAGCAGGATGGGTTTGAGATAAATGATGCAGTTAAACGAGCTGCTGCTTTCCCATATAAGTCAGCGTTGTTGGGAAAAGCCTATAGTTCGTATAAAACGGTTGTGGATGAATGGTTGATGGCATTATAACATTAGTGATCACCGGAAAACGATCGTCTAATTGCTTTTCCTGAGCGGATCAGGGGGTAAGGCTGCTACGTTTTGCGACTTCAGATATTCCTTGTAGTTATTGCGTATCCACATTTTCAGTTCGAGATCGGAAGCGGTGCGGGCGAACTTGTATTCCATGGGATATGTGTTCATAAACACTGCAAGCGTATCGCCTGCAAAACCTGTAAGCGTCGTTACGAGGCCGGGCGTATAACGGGTGTCAATGTATTTTTGTTCCTGGTCTTGCTGGAAGTTCTTTTTGAATTTTTTATTCTGCTTATAGCTTTTGGAAACCTTTTGCACCGCACTCCCTATTATGCCGGTAAAACCGCCGCCGTTGGCAGTGCTGAAACCGGGTTTTATAGCTGTTTTGCTCAGTTCCATACTATAGCGTACGGCCATCTCTGCGGAGTCTTTCTGGTAAGGTGTATAATCGGGGTGAAGTATATATTCCTGCAGCTTTACACTCAATGGGAAAAGTCCGGTATGCAAAACACTGTCTGTAGTAGCGAGCCGCTGCACTGTGTGATAGCCGATGAAAGAAAAAGATATGGCATCCCCATTTTTAGCGGGTAGTATGTATATGCCACGTTCGTCGGTAGATGTGGATTGTGAATTGGCAAGGTCTAACACATTCACCAGGTACAATGGCTGCCCGGTCTCCCCGTCAACTACAATACCCCTCATCGTTTGAGCTTGTACATAGAAAGCAGGCAGTAAGGCAATAAGTATGAGTAACGTAAACCGCAAACCGAAATATTATATTGCAAAACTAATCAATAACCGAGTGAAGAACTATCCTGTTGCGGCCTTTTGGGAATACTTTATGAGAATAACAGTTGTCAGTTCAATATAAATGCACCATCACGGGAAACAGCGCGAACATGGACAGAAGCCGCTTTGCAAGTTTTTACAAACCTGTCCTGCTGCTTTTGGGTGTAGTTGTTACCAACTATCATTAAGGCAGGCGAGAAAACCTTCTGTAGCATAACCGGGTCTGCCTCGTCAGTATAATTGACGATGAGATAGTCTACCGGGAAATGGCCGCCTGTGTCAACATCATTGTTTAGCAGGAGTACCGTTTTCCCGTTAATACGCACAATTTCATTGGCCATACTACTATCGCGTTGCCATGCGCCCCAATGTATGTGGGCTGGTTTTACTGTATACGCAGTCTTTTCAGCGGCACTGGTATCAGTGTTCAACACCTGGTATGTCTTCCCGCTGATGAGCTCTATATGATTGGACTTCGCAGTGTTGTAAACAACTAATTTTTGCTGATGGAGATGTGCCCATTCATTATTACACAAAGAAAGCAATAAAAGACAGGCGGATATTAAGCCCATAAATAAAGCGCCTGTGCGCTTTTTAATTAAGAATAAAACCAGGCCGATGATCACTACATAGAGTAGCAGCAGCTCGATATCTGTGAGCAGCAGGAAATGGAAGGATACCGGGTTAAATCCTTGCAGCCACGTTACGAGTTTATCGAAAACGGTAACTAACCAAACCGTGCATATGCCGATAACACCTGCAACCGCAGGAATAAAACTCAGCGCAATTATTGCAATTCCCAAGACAAGTACAACGCCCATGAACAGGTATGCAGCAATATTGGCAACTATGAACAATAGCGGAAAGTTGTGAAAGTAATAAACGACCAATGGCGCTACCAATATTTCTGCCGCCAGGCTTGCGGCGACTACGCTCCACAATTGCCTGACGACAACATTTGCAGGCGACCACCATTGATATATCGACTTATAAAAAAGTATCAGCGATAGCACCGCAACAAAAGATAACTGAAAACCAAGCGAGAATAACCACGATGGTTGTGCACATAGCAACAGGACAGCTGTGGCAAAAAGTTGATTAAGGCTGTTGTTATTTTTCTGCAAGAGAACAGAAAATGCAAGCAGTGAGAACATAATAGCCGCGCGAATTGCAGACGGAGCAGCACCTGCCATAAGCACATAAACCCATACTAAAGGAAGCGCGATCGCATACTTTATCCATACGTGTTTTTTATGCCGCAGCCACCATAGCAGCCATGAAATAACGATAAAGAAGATAGCAACATTACCCCCTGAAATGGCTATGATATGCACAATACCTGTTTCTGAATAAGACTGGCGCAGATCTTCGTCGAGATTGACCTCATCACCGAGTAGCATAGCCTGTATGAGGCCTTTTGTTTTAGTGTCGGTGATGTACCTGTCTAATTGCAACATGCACCAGTTGTGGCACTTATCGATAAAAGTTGCAGCGGCAGGATCAGCCGCACCATAGAGGCGAATATCATTGACAGAGCAGGTTTGCTGGTAGTATATACCATTTCTCCTGCAATAGGCGGCATAGTCGAATTCAAAAGGGTTACCGGCATTTTTTATCGGTTGCCAGTTGCCCGGTAGCAATATGCTATCGCCCTTATGCAGCAGCATGGGATACTGATCTTTATAGAGGTATAAAAATGCATTGCCGGATGCCTTTGTCACTTTACCATTTTTAACAGCCTGCTGCATGGTTACCGGCACCTTCCAGGAATGTTCTTTCTCTGCGGGAACATCTGAGACGCGAGCAAGATAAACGGAGTTATCATTTATGTTTTTCCCGAACCAGGTTTTGTCATTCCGGATATCGTTAAAATAGGAGATGGCACTACCGGAAAGGAACATAATAACACAGAGCCGCAAAAAAGTAAACTGTTTGTTATTTCCCCTGATAAAGACAGATGCGATATACAACAGAAAAGCACAACAAATAAGCAACAGGCAATTTATACCCGATAAGGGAAGCCTTCCGTATTCATACGCAAGTATGCCTGCTGAAAAAGGCAGCAACATACGGAAGAAAGGGGCCGTTTCCCAGAAATATGCCTTATTAAGCGGCCAGCGACTCATACTGATGGGGAAATTACATTTGAAAATAAAATAAAAATATTAAATTTATTATTTAAATCATTGCCAATGAAGCTGCGTCATCTCCTATCGTGCTGCGCCCTGTTATTTTGCAGTCACATCGTTTATTCACAGACTCCTACAGAATTTATTGAAAACAAAGGGCAGTGGGGCAGTTGGGTGAAGTATATGGCAACAACCATGGGCGGAAATGTAACCATGGAACAGGATGGATTCAGATTTATTTTGTGCGACCCGGCCAATGTGCAGAAAATGGACTCGTTCCATCACGGGCAAATGGCTGCAAACCCTGTAATGAAATTTCATGTCTACAAGCTGACGTTCGATGGTGCCAATAAACCAGATATAGAAGGGCAAAACATTCAAAAAAACTACTACAATTATTTCCTCGGCAATGATCCTAAACGGTGGCAATCGGGAATTCACCCATGCCTGGCATTAAATTATGCACAGCTGTACCAAGGCATAGATATGCATGTAACACCAGCAGAAGGATCTCTTATCTATGAATTTTTTGTACAGCCGCAGGCAGATGTATTGCAAGTGAAATTAAGTTTTGACGGACCGGAAAGTATGTTCATAAAAAACGGGAATCTTGTGATCAATACCTCGGTAGGGCAGGTAGTGGAAATGAAGCCGGAAGCTTTTCAATACATAAACGGCAGTAAGGTAGCAGTGGCTTGTAATTATCGCCTGGAGCATAATAAAGTTACTTTCGATCTTCCCGATGATTATGACCATTCCGCAGAATTAATAATAGATCCTACCATAGCCTTCTGGTGTTCCTTTACAGGATCTACTGCTGATAACTGGGGGTTTACGGCGACTTATGATGACGCAGGCAATTTTTATCTCGGTGGCCTTGTAAATGCGCTTCCCGTATCAGCAGGCGGCTATGGCGGTGCATATCCGGTAAGCCCTGGCGCTTATCAAAGTACATTCGGTGGCGGGCAGGGCAACAGTGACCTTCAATATGCCGCAGATATTGGTATTATGAAACTAAGCGCGGATGGCACATCGCGAATATATGCCACGTACCTGGGCGGCAGTGCAAATGAGCGGCCATTCAGCCTTGTGACAGACACTTCCAATAACCTGATCATAGAAGGAAGAACCCATTCCACAGATTACCCTGTTACGGGAAGTGCCTACCAGGCAACAAATGCAGGTGGCTGGGATATAGTAGTAACTAAACTTAATGCGGCAGGAACAGCATTAGTAGGATCAACATACATAGGCGGCACAGGGGATGATGGTGTTAACTTTGACTCTACGGAAATAGGATACGGTCACCTGAAATGGAATTACGGAGATGATGCGCGCAGCGAAGTGCAGGTAGATAATGCCGGGAATATTTATGTGACGGGTTCAACATCATCGACAGACTTCCCTACTACGGCAACCGCTATCGCTACAACTTTTGGCGGCGGAATGCAGGATGGGGTTATCTTTAAAATGAACAGTACACTCACTTCTCTTTTATGGAGCACCTACCTGGGTGGTAATGGTGATGATGCCGGGTATGTAATGGCATTTAATTCGAGCCAAACCGCGCTGTATGTGGCCGGCGGAACGAGCAGCACAAATTTCCCGGTAACAACAGGCGCATGGCAATCAACGTACGAGGGCGATTCTTCAGACGGGTATATTATTAAGTTCAACAACGCACCACCATATAATGTAATAGACGGCACTTTCGTAGGCACTGCCAATTTTGACCAGGTTTATGGTATAAAGGTGGACAGGAATGATAATGTTTATGTTATGGGGCAATCCATTGGTGGTGCATTCCCAGTAACATCCGGTGTTTATTCGAACCTGAATTCGAGCCAGTTCGTAATGGAAACAGACAGTACACTCGGTACTGACCTGATCTCAACAGTGTATGGATCCGGTGACCCGTTGCACACTAACGTATCACCTGTAGCTTTTTTTGTTGACACCGCAAGTGATGTGTATATATCAGGATGGGGCGGCAACCTGTTGGGATCTTTCGCTCCAGGGCTTAGCCATTCCGGCACAACGACAGGAATGCCGGTAACCAGTGATGCGCACCAGGCAACAACCGATGGCTATGATTTCTATTTTCTTGTCTTAGGGCCGGGGATGACCTCGTTGCGGTACGCCACATTTTATGGAAGGAATGCGGCGGGGTTTTATGGGGAGCACGTAGACGGCGGCACAAGCAGGTTTGATAAGAACGGAACGCTATACGAAGCTGTATGTGCCAATTGTGGCGGCTCGGGCGCTCCTGCATTCCCTACGACACCGGGTGTATGGAGCCAGGTGGATTCGAGCACGAACTGTAATGAAGCTGCTCTGAAAATAACATTCAATATAGCCGGTGCCCTTGCTTCTGTAATTCCAAATGCGGATATACGGAATATTGCCATTTACCCGAACCCTGCTACCGACGTATTGCACTTTGATTTTGATGCGGAAAACATGAAGTATACCGTATCCCTGATCAATAATAGCGGCCAATTAATTGGGACGAAGTATTTTTCGGAAGTAAAAACCGGAAGTATAGATATTTGCCAGGTACCTGCTGGTTTATATTTTATTAAGATCGAAAACAATGCCGGAGAAACAAAAATTTATAAGTTTGTAAAAGAATAAGAATAACCCCGATCATACTTATACATTTTACACCAAATTCGATAAACCATGAAAAGCAGGAAGCCATTATTAGCCTTACTCGTCATTATCCTGCTCAGCAGCTTTACACCCGGAGACTGGGTAGATGTTCAAAATAAAGAAGGGCAATTCAAGATGAAATTTCCTCGGCAGCCCACGGAAAGCACGCAAGATATAGAAGAAGCATCGCTGCCGTTGAAGATGCACATTTTTCTGTATGATGCAAGTAAGTATAAGGATGAGAACATGGCGTACTACATCATGTACAGCGATTACCCGGATACGCTTGTAAACTCTGATTTCAAAGACGAGCTGCTTGATACCTTTTTCAAAAACAGCATTGACGGCGGCGCAAAAAACATGAACGGAACTGTGGTGTCGGTAACAAAAGCCAATTACAAGGACTTCCCGGGCAGACTGGCCAAGATGAGCTTTATGGATGGTCAGGGCTTATGCTATATGAAGATATTCCTTGTGCACAGCCGTATATACATTCTTATGACCCTTTGCGAGCCGCTGAAGGACAAGAACCCGTCTATGGATAAGTTCTTTAATTCCTTTGTACTACTTGAGGATAAAAAGTAAAAAGGCCCAAACCATTTTACCCCGCTAACCGTATATACTGAAAAACGGAACTTCTATGGAACATACCCGGCGTATATATAACCCGGTGCAGAAAGACCATGTAACCTTTCTGAAAACCGCTGATGAAACCAATGGTGAGTATACACTTGTAGAGGTGGAACTGGCACCCAAGGGCGGTGTAGGCCTGCATTACCACAAAACCTATTCTGAAAAATTCGATTGCCTTGAAGGTGACCTGAAAGTGCAATTGGGTAAAACCGTTTATACATTGAATCCCGGCGAGTCCGCAACGGCGAGCCCGAATGTGAACCATCGTTTTTTCAACCAATCGGACAAGGTATGCAGGTTTCGGGTGGAGCTACGCCCGGCGAGTAAAGGGTTCGAACGATCGCTGCAAATAGGTTATGGCCTTGCCCGTGACGGTGAGACCAAAAAGAACGGTTTCCCAAAAGATAAATACGCGCTTGCGTGGCTGTTTGACATCAGTGAAAGCAACCTGCCAGGGTGGATGAGCCTCTTTGAAGGCATACTGAGAAGGCAGGCCAAAGCAGCAGTGAAGCGCGCGACGGACAAACTGTTGCTGGAAAAATATGTTAAATTCTAATCGGTTAGCGCCGCGCTTTATTGGTTCTTTGCATTATTAGTAACTTGCGCGCAGCGTGGTTATGAAAAAACGGTTCTCCCTGGTACTTATTTTAAGTGTGTTCCTCTCTTCGGTTGCTTTTGCGTCAAAGATATTTATACCTATGGATGCAACGGGCCAGACCAATCACCTGAAGGCTTATGGGATCGCATTTGCCGCATTGAAGCAGGGCATTACTGTAAACTGGCTGCTTAATTATAAGGGTGGCAGTTTTGCAATGGCTTATAACAAGGACATAGAACTTATGTGCAAGCAGCGCGGTGTGAGCTATAAAAAGATAACCGATGCCGAGTATACCGCTGTTGCAAAGAAAATAGCGGCCCCTGGCTTTAATGGCGCGGTAGTGAAACTGGAGAAAGCCCCGAAAATTGCGGTTTACTCACCCCTGAACAAAGAACCTTGGGATGATGCAGTGACACTGGCGATGACCTATGCAGAAATACCCTTTGATAAAATATACGTAGACGAAGTGCTTGCCGGCGAACTGGACAAATATGACTGGCTGCACCTGCACCATGAGGATTTTACAGGACAGTACGGAAAGTTCTGGAACCAGTTCCGCAATGCATCGTGGTATATAAATGACCAAAAGACGGCAGAGGCCCTTGCAGCGAAACATGGCTATAAGAAAGTATCGCAAATGCAACTGGCAGTGGTGAAGAAAATACGCGATTTCGTGGGCAGCGGCGGCAATATGTTTGCCATGTGCTCTGCTACGGAAACCTTTGATATAGCGCTGGCCGCCGAAGGGACTGATATATGTGACGTACCTTTTGACGGGGACCCTATGGACCCAAAAGCACAAAGCAAACTTGATTTTACCAATTGCTTCGCTTTCAAAGATTTTACGATCTCCACAAACCCGGCGGAATATGTGCACTCCAGTATAGATAATACACGGTACCGCTCTGTGCTGAATGGCAATGATGTATTTACGCTAGTTACTTTCCCAGCAAAAATGGACCAGACACCTGCGATGCTGTGCCAGAACCACGTAACCACTATAAAGGGTTTTATGGGCCAGACGACCGCTTTCCGTAAAGAGGTGATAAAGCCAACTGTATTGGTGATGGGGGACAGGATACAGGCGGGGCAAATGCCAAATGCCGATGCAAACGGGCAAAAGAGCACGCCCTACCTGCAGGATTATGAGGCACGCTACATACATGGTGAATACGGAAAGGGAACATGGACCTTTTATGGCGGCCATGACCCTGAAGACTACCAGCACCTGATCAATAACCCACCTACAGACCTCGCCAATCACCCGAACTCACCGGGATACCGGCTGATACTAAACAATGTGCTTTTCCCGGCAGCAAAAAGACAGATGGTGCCTACGGTTACTTTGCGCGACTCGGTTTCTAAAACAGAACAATATAGCCCGGCTAATAGCGATGTATCTAACGCGGTCAATCCATTCTCGATATACCCTAACCCAGCAAACAATGACCTCATTATCAGCAGCACTATTAAAATAGAGCTTGTTACCATTTACAACACATCGGGTGCCGAAGTTTATAAGCATACTTTTAATGCCGCGAAAGTGAATGTAAATATGGATGATCTTCCACCAGGTATGTATTTAGTAAAGGTGAATGATGTGTATGCGGGGAAGGTGGTGAAGAATTAGAAGGGGCCTCACCCCGGGCCTCTCCACTTCGACTTCGCTCAGGGTAGGCCAAGAGAGAGAACTCTGCTGAATATATATATTCTTCCGTGCCAAAATACAATCCCCGTTAAATTATTACAGAATATTTATCTATTCTACATCAGGTAAAATTCTTAACTTTGAATTGCAAAAATCACAACTATGAATATTGCGACTGAGAAGGAAGAAATTATCAAACGAATCAACCAAGTGAAGGATGAAACTGTGATAGACGCGGTAAAAGACCTGCTGGATTTTGCGCAAACAATCAATGATGATAAACTTGAAGCGGAGTTGGAAATTGCAATAAAACAATCTGACAACCGTGAAGTTCGCCCTCATGAAATTGTATGGTCTGAAATCAGAAACCGGTACAAAAAATGAGTTATTCCATCCACTGGACATCACGGGGCGAATTTACTTTTAACCAGAATATTGAATACCTCGAACATGAGTGGAATAATACTGTCATAAATCAATTTCTTGACAGAGTATCAGCGGTGCTTGAAAAGATCCGCACAAATCCATTTTTATTTCCATTGCATAACCCGTCAAAAAATGTCCGCAGGTGTATAATAAATGGCCGTATCATATTGTACTACCGTATAGTTGATGGTGAAACAATAGATATTTTACTGTTTTGGAATACAAGGCAGCACCCGGATAAACTGGAGCTTTAGGCAATTTCTTCCTCTTAGATAATTATCCCCAATTACAAATTACAAATCCCTAACTCCAATTCCTTAAATTTGCGCCATGCAGAATTATTTAGAGGGATTGAATGAGCAGCAGCGTATAGCGGTGGAGCATGTGGACGGGCCAATAATGATAGTGGCAGGTGCAGGCAGCGGAAAGACCAAAGTACTTACTACACGTATAGCACACCTGATGCATAATGGTGTGGATGCTTTTAACATACTGGCGCTCACCTTTACCAATAAGGCCGCAGCGGAAATGAAAGAAAGGGTGGAGCGCGCACTAGGCAATACGGAAGCCCGCAACTTATACATAGGCACTTTTCACTCGGTGTTTGCGCGTATACTACGGGCAGAAGCCAATAAACTGGGTTATCCCAATAACTTTACGATATATGATACAGATGATGCAAAGGGCATCATTAAGGATATAGTAAAGGAGATGAACCTCGACGATAAGCACTACAAAGCCGCTTATGTATATAACCGTATCAGTGCTGCAAAGAACAGTCTTATAGACCCTGCGATATACAAGCAGGATACACATATACAACAGGAAGATGCACGGACAACCCGCCCGCTGATAGGCGATATCTATGAAGCATATGCGAAGCGCTGTTTTAAGAACGGAGCTATGGACTTTGACGACCTGCTGTTCAAGATGTATGTACTGCTCACTCACTTCCCGGACGCACTGGCCAAGTATCAGGGGCGTTTCCAGTATATACTTATTGATGAGTACCAGGATACCAACCTGGCACAGTATGCCATAATAAAAATGCTGGGCGCAAGGCATGAGAATATATGTGTAGTGGGCGATGATGCGCAGAGCATCTATTCATTCCGCGGGGCGACGGTGCAAAACATACTGCAGTTCCAGGATGACTATGAGGATGTGAAGATCGTGAAGCTGGAGCAAAACTACCGCAGCACACAAACCATACTGAATGTAGCCAACAACGTAATAGGCAACAACAAAAACCAGATACCCAAGGAACTGTGGACAAGCAACGTAGAAGGTGAGAAGATAGTGCTGGCCCGCACCATGACGGATAATGACGAGGGCAGGTTTGTGGCTGATGCCATAAAAGAGCAGCAAATGCGCAACCATTATGGCAATAAAGACTTTGCCATACTGTACCGCACCAATGCACAAAGCCGCTCGTTTGAAGAAAGCCTGCGCAGAATGAACATACCTTACAAACTGATAGGCGGCACCTCGTTTTACCAACGTAAGGAAGTGAAAGATTATCTGGCATATATGCGGGTGATCGTGAACTCGCAGGACGAGGAAAATATAAAGCGCATTATTAATTACCCTGCGCGCGGAATAGGCAAAACAAGTATAGAACGAATATTGGTGCGCGCGAACGAGCTGGACAAAACATTCTGGGAGGTGATATCGGAGCCGGAAATGAGTGGTATACGGTCGTCGCAACTGGAAGGCTTTGTGCTGATGATAAAGAGCTTCCGCGCGATGCTGGAAAAACACAATGCCTATGATGTGGCGTTTGCGGTGGGAAAGCACACCGGGCTGGTGCAGGAGTTATATAACGACAAGAGCGTGGAAGGCCTGGCCCGTTATGAGAACGTACAGGAACTGCTGAACTCTATAAAAGAATTTACCGAAACACCGGATGAAGAAGGCGAGCTGCTGGATAAAAGCCTTGGCAGCTATCTGCAACAGATAACCCTGCTCACCGATGCAGACCAGAACAATGATGCGGACGCAGATGTGGTGAAGCTGATGACCATACATGCAGCAAAGGGACTGGAATTCCCGTGTGTATTTGTAGTGGGGCTTGAGGAAAATCTTTTCCCGAGCTCTATGAGCCTGTATGACCGTGCAGACCTGGAAGAAGAGCGCCGCCTGTTTTATGTGGCTATAACGCGCGCGAAAGACCGGCTGTGGATAACATATGCCAACAGTCGTTACCGTTTTGGCAGCCTGGTGCAGAACGATGCCAGCAGGTTTATTACCGAGATACCGGCCAACCATATAGATAAGACTTTCACCGGTGCAAGCAACCGCCCGGAAACAGGCTCAGGTGGCTTTGGCAGTATGCTGGGGCAGTCGTTTGATAAAATGCCATCACTTAAAAAGCTGGCAGATAAACTGGCTGCAGGCGCACCAGCACCGCATACACCTACGGCTAATTTCTCGGCTGATGATGTGGGAGGCATGCAGGTGGGTATGCAGGTAGAACACCAGAAATTCGGGTTTGGTAAAATACTCACCATAGAGGGCGGCGCTAACAATCGTATAGCGGGCATTGACTTCGGCACAGGGCATGGGGTGAAGAAGATAATGCTGAATTATGCGAAGCTGAGGATCGTGCGATAATTTGACAATGTGACAATTCGGCAATTTGAAAATTGATCCAGAGAGGCTTTTTTAATTCGGCAATTTGAAAATGGTCCTGTAAATCCTGG
>CAIJNJ010000536.1 GCA_903821975.1 uncultured Bacteroidota bacterium | reverse complement strand
GTGGCAGGCTATCCCGAAAAGCATTTTGAAGCACCTAATGTAGAGACCGATATATTTTACTTGAAACGTAAAATAGACCTTGGCGGTGATTATATCACCACCCAGTTGTTCTATAATAATGAGCACTTTTACAACTTCGAGAAAAAATGCCGCGAACATGGTATTACAGTGCCCATTATGCCCGGTCTGAAGCCGTTAACTAATAAGAAGCAATTAAGCATGATACCCCGCGTTTTCAATGTAGAGGTACCTGTCGAGCTATACACGGAAATGATGAAAGCCAAAAACGAGGCCGACTGTGAAAAAGTCGGTACCGAATGGCTGCTCCACCAATGCCGTGATCTTTTAAAGAATAACGTCAAGGTATTACATTTCTATACGCTCGGTAAGCCAAGTGTGGTATACAACGTCCTGAAACAGTTATTTTAAGATCCTAAGCAATCCCGTGTTTTGCATGGCCATTATGCCTTGCTGTGTGATGGGGTGTGTGCTTGTTGCGGTGCAGTAAATGCATTGTCTTCCTTGGTGTTTCGGCTTCTTCTTCACCTTCGGCCATCCTTTTTGAAATGTATTGATATAATTTCATTGCGGGATACACAAGCGCACCGGCAACAAGTGTGGCAATTCCGATATTTCTCAGGTTCTTGTTCATGATCTGTTATTTTAGTAACTACTTCACAAACAAAATAATGCCACGACTTCCGGAACGATGCCAAAATAAAAATGCCGGACACCTTAAGCATCCGGCATTCAAAAAATAATATTTGACTTATTAACTTATCAACCTTTCTCCTATTAACCTAACTACGCGATGGTGATCGATTTATCCATATATACATCCTGTATGGTATTCAGCAGTTCCACGCCCTGGTTCATTGGTTTCTGGAATGCTTTACGGCCGCTGATAAGGCCCATACCGCCGGCACGCTTGTTAACCACGGCGGTCATTACTGCTTCTGCAAGATCGGTAGCGCCCTTAGACTCGCCACCTGAGTTGATAAGACCTACACGGCCCATGTAGCAATTAGCTACCTGGTAACGGCAAAGGTCGATCGGGTGGTCGGTGGTCAGTTTTTCATAAACCAGTTTGCTTGTCTTACCGAAGTTGATAGCATTATAACCACCGTTATTTGTAGGTAATTTCTGCTTGATGATGTCTGCCTGTATCGTTACACCCAGGTGGTTTGCCTGGCCGGTAAGGTCTGCAGCAGTTGCATAGTCTACTCCATCTTTCTTGAAGCCGTTATTGCGCAGGTAGCACCACAGCACGGTTGCCATACCCAGTTCGTGAGCATATTCAAATGCCTTTGCCACTTCCACTATCTGGCGTGCACTTTCTTCCGAGCCAAAATAGATAGTGGCGCCTACTGCTACAGCACCCATGTTCCATGCATCCTTAATAGTGCCGAACATGATCTGATCAAACTTATTAGGGTAGGTAAGGAACTCATTGTGGTTGACCTTTACAATGAACGGTATCTTGTGGGCATATTTACGGGCTACCGAGCCAAGCACGCCATAATTAGACGCAACAGCGTTACAGCAACCTTCCATGGCCAGCTTCACAATATTCTCAGGGTCAAAATAAATAGGATTTGGAGCAAATGAAGCACCACCGCTATGCTCTATACCTTGGTCTACCGGGAGGATAGATACATAACCCGAGCCCGAAAGGCGGCCATGGTTCATAAGGGTGCTGATGCTGCGCAATGTCTGCACATTACGGTTAGATTGTGTCCATACATTATCCAGGTGGGTAGGGGATGGGACATGAATAGAAGATTTGTCTATTGTCTTGCAGGAATGGTCTAAATAATATCCCGCCTTATCACCTAATAATTCATGTATTTTGTTTGCTGACATATAATGAGTTTTTTTTAATTCGGTTGCAAAGGTATTTAAATAAGTTAAAAGTTAAAAGCGGAATATCAAATGCAGGATGCTAAGGATTGACCTGGAATACTTTCAGCCCGCTTATTCTGCCTCTTGTTAGCTCGGGGAATGGGTTTCCCTGTTCATCCGATAGCCTCGTGGTATCAGTAGTAAAAAAATATTTTACATGGTATCTACGCATATCAGGTAATACCTCTTTCGCGCTTATATCTTGCTTCGGAATACTGTACAATTGATTACCTGAAAAATACGCCAGTCTTTCCATCCTTTGGCTTTCTGCTCCCGGTTTCACAATAGCAGTAAACGAACCGCGAATATTTAATTGCTTTAATTGCAGGGCTATCGCATTTTCCTGCTCGCCCTCATCATACATCTTCACCATACCCCATACCGGAATAATAAGAAAACTCAATGTAAACAGGACAGGTAAAACACCTATTGCCTTTTTGTTGCCATGCCCGGTCATCTGGTCCTGTAGCAGCAAGGCCCCGGTAACCATACCAATAGGCACCCAGTACCATATATACCTTGGTTCAAAATTCACCAGCAGATATCCTATCGGGAAAAGGAATGCAGATACCGCCATAATAAATGCGGGATCGGGTAATCTTGTCTTCCTGTTGCTGATAAACCGGGTAAGCAGAAACAGGATAACCGGTAAGAAAACAGATAACTGCAACATACTTCCCAAAAGCTTCAGGATGTTAACCCCAATGCGCAGTGCCTGCAAACCCAGCAGATGCCAGGAGTTCCAGAAATGCGGGGTAGCGCCATTTGCAAGCCATGGATCTTCCCAGTAATAAGGGCTATCCGGGTATGGAGGTGGTATCAGCAGGTTTATGCTCTGTTTCCATTGCGGATGCCCCACGAGGTACCACGATGTATTAAGCGTACCGGCTGTAGAGGTTGTCCAAATACCATACTTATGATGTAGTATCAATATCCATGGCAGGCTTAATAACAGCATTACTAATATTGCGGTTAGAGAAATTTTTAACCACGTTTTTTTATCAATGAAATAACTGCAGCAGATAGTATTGAGTATGAAGAATGGAAATGAATAAGCCTTGGCAAAATAGGCGAGTGTACCTAAAGCACCAATGGCAACCCATAGTCCCGGAGTTCCCGTAAAGCGTGATCCCAACATGATACGGAGCGTGGATAACAGGAAGAAACATTCCCACAGATCATCAAACGACTGCCAGAATATTGCATAACAGAGAAACAAGGCAAGGGTAATATTCAGTAGCCATTGCAGGTTTCGTATTATGCCAAACTTCAGAAAAAACGATTGCGATATATACAAGAAGCCTGTTGCGCCGAACGCATTGATTATTACTGAAGCTGGTATGGCTTGCACGCCTGTCTTTATCAAGATAGCGGTGAGCCAGCAGCTCCATGGGCTCCAGTACCCGTTTATGGCTCGTCCGTCTCCGCTTGCATACCTCTTTGCGATAGTGAGGTAAGCCGTACCATCGGGGTCTATATAATATTGGTAATGCGGGAAAATAAAATACAAAACGGTTCCCATCAGCAATGCTGATATAAAGAACGGCATGTATTTCTGTATGGGGTGCATTTATGTGTTTTCCCTTTTTTGTAAAATATCGGTATAGCCGATAGCCGCTATACCAATCGCCATTAATGATACGGGTAGAAAATACCGGGTATTGGCAATAGGCCCTGCCGCTAATGCAAAATAGGCCAGCAGGATAAAAATAAACAGTTTTACTCCCCGGTTTATATCTCGGCTCCTGAAA
This sequence comes from uncultured Bacteroidota bacterium, assembly GCA_903821975.1. Classification (GTDB taxonomy): domain Bacteria; phylum Bacteroidota; class Bacteroidia; order Chitinophagales; family Chitinophagaceae; genus Nemorincola. The sequence continues at coordinate 6,354 of CAIJNJ010000536.1, read as the reverse complement.
AACAATACCATCCCTATCAGCCGGATACAATTAAAAACCAGAACGATCAAAGCAAACGGTAATGACGGATTATTACTAATGTATTCACCCATACCGCTCCAGCCTCTTTTCTTCCATGTGGCGAAGAACCCGCTTTGTTCCTTGCTGTATAGCTTTCCATAAGTAAGCTTCCCGGTAAACAGGTCCATTTCCGCCTTGCCAGGCTCTATGAATATCCGCGCGCTGTTTTTTAGGTGATACCACATGTACGAAAGGAAATTCTGCTTCAGCAAGGCCATACCACGCTCATTGGCATAATCATACCGGTCTTTAAATTCAGTTTGTTCAGCAATATTTCTGCGCTCGTTTTGTAAAAACCTATTGGCACTGTCTGCTCCTTCTTTCTGGCTGATGTAAGGGTAGAAGTAGTAGACTGCATTGAATGACTGGTTACTGCTAAAGTGGAATTTGCCGGTGTTGGTATAGTTGATATAGTTATAAAACAACACTGCGCATAGCGGTACAATAGAAACAAGCACCATACGCTGCATCCGCGCTTTATTATACGCACCGGTTGCAATCACAATAAAAATATGAACGATCACAAACGGGTACAATACGGATTTTACAAATAGTCCAGCGATCAATGCCAGGCTCATCCACACGGCATATTTTAGTTGTTTGTTTTGCAGAAGAAGCACAAAACTGCCCAGGTAGAGCAGCGTGAATGTCTGCAGTAGAATATCAGGGGCTATCGTGTTCGCGTTAATAAATTGCGCAGGGTAGGCGATGATAAGCAGCAATAACAGCCAGTCATACCGGGCTTGATAGCCGATATTTACCAGCAGTTTTCTGGCATAACAAATATTAAACACAGACAGCACATTTTGCAACACGATCACCACCCAGTTATTGATGGTGAACAGGTAGACCGCAAGCAAAAACAATGGATAACCGGGAGTCCGTTGGGTAAGATATTCCGGCACAATGGGCATTGCCGGGTTGCCGCTGTAAAAGAAGAAATATTTTTTAAAGTTGAGCGCCTCGTAAATATATTCAAACGAGTCACCCATGTATATGCGCTTATAACCACATGCAAGCAGGAAAAACACCACATGCACCAGCACTATTGCACCGGTGAATATTTTATCCTGCCTGTTCAGTTTTATACCCATTACAAAACCTATTACTTATCAACCTATTTACTTATCAACCTATCAACTTGTAAACCAGCCCTCAGCATCCGCCAATTTCCATGCATGTCCTTTTTTATCTCTACATCTTTATAACCATATTCTTCAAACAGCGCCTTGCAGGCCTCCGCATGTCCGGCGTCCAATTCGCAATAAATATAGCCGTTGCTGTTCAAATGTTCTTTACCAAACGAAGCAATGGCCTTATAGAAGACGAGCGCATCTGTATCCGGTACAAACAGGGCTATTGCGGGCTCATAGTCTTTTACGTTCTTATGCATGTTCACCTTTTCGCTCATAGGTATGTATGGCGGATTGGATACAATGATATCATAACGGCCAAATTGCTTGTTTCGTTGTGTTTCATTAAGAAAATCCAGTGTTTTTACGGTGATGTTGTCTGCGCCTCTTTTTTTCTCTTGTGGGGTTAATACCCATTCTATATTTGTTTTCAGCACTTCTATAGCTTCCTTGCTTACGTCTGTACAAGTCACAATAGCATTTGGCACCAGCCTTGCCAGCGACAAGCCTATACACCCGCTGCCCGCACCAACATCAAGGATCTTAATTTTGGAATCCGGGATATGGTGACTGGAATTTGGAATTTGGAATTTGGAATTTGAGTTATCAATTACTTTATCGCTGGTTTCTGTTACAGCCGGACTTACGACTCCCGACTTGCGACTTACGACGTCAACAACCCACTGCACCAGTTCTTCCGTTTCCGGCCGGGGGATCAGTACGCTTTCATTGACCAGGAACTCACGCCCCATGAACCATGCGCTGTTGGTAACATATTGTACCGGCTTCCCCTTAGCCAGTTCTTTCGATTTTGCGTCAAATTGTTCCTGTTGCCTTTCCGTAAATAAAGTGTCTTTTTTCAGCACCCGGTCCCCTTTACTCAGGCCGGTCAGATATTCAAGGAAGATATGTGTTATGGCTGCGGCTTCATTCGCATCGTACAATCGCTGTAATTTTTCTTTAAGCTGGTAAAACGCCTGGCTGTAACTGAGCATGCAGTAAAGATAACTCCGGTACATTTATTTAACTAATTTCACATCATAATGGGGCATGAAACATACATGAAGCACTCCCTCGCCCTTGCGCAACGCGCAAAGGGCCACACAGCGCCTAATCCTATGGTTGGGGCAGTATTGGTGTATAATGACCGTATTATTGGCGAGGGGTGGCACCACTATTATGGCTCAGACCATGCCGAGGTGAATTGCCTGAAAAGTGTTGCTACGGCTGATAAACTCCTTATATCTGAAAGTACCATGTATGTGAACCTGGAGCCATGCGCCCATTATGGCATTACCCCGCCATGCGCGCATCGCCTTGTGCAGGAAAAAATAAAAAAGGTAGTCATTGCCAATACAGACCCTTTTGAAAAAGTAAATGGTAAAGGCCTGGGTATTCTTAAAGAAGCAGGTATTGAAATACAAACCGGTGTTTTGGAGAAGGAAGGCCTGTGGGTCAACAGGCGTTTTTTCTGTTCTCATAAGCAAAAGCGGCCCTATATCGTTTTGAAATGGGCGCAGACAAAAGATGGATATATCGCCCCGGCAGACAGGAGCAGGTTTCAGATCACCAACGCCGACAGCCAGAAACTGCTGCACAAATGGCGTACTGAAGAGGCTGCTATATTGGTAGGCAATACTACCGCGCTTAATGATAACCCACAGCTTACCTCTCGCCTATATGACGGCAGGCAACCGCTGCGCATTGTACTTGATAAAAGACTAAAGCTGCCCGCTACCTACCATGTATATGATAACACTGCGCCCACATGGATGGTTAATGAGCAAAAAGAGATGCTGTACGGGAATGTACATTTTGTTAAGGTGCCTTTTGGTGATATGATCATCCCTTCATTGTTGCACCGGCTGTATGAGGCGAAGATATTATCGGTGATCGTAGAAGGGGGCGCCACATTGCTGAATAGCTTTATCAGCGCCGGCCTCTGGGATGAAGCAAGGGTATTTACCGGAGAGATGTTGTTGAAAGATGGTGTCCGGGCCCCGGCTTTAAGTGATGCCATACCTGCATTTACTACCGGAGTAGGCACTGATCTGCTGGATGTGTCCATAAATAAGAACAGCGAATACGAATACATTAAAGGCATGGAATTATAAATTTACTACGACAATGTATAAATGAAGATGTTGATTTGGCGCCTTTATTGGCATTTTCAAATTTTCAAATCATTACATTTTCAAATTGATTAGTATGTTTTACTTAGTTGCTACTATTTTATTGAATGTTATTATTTCGGTGTTCTTTAAGTTATTTCCAAAGTATAAAATAGACACCTTACAGGCTATCGTGGCAAACTATTTTGTTTGCGTGGTCACCGGTTGTGTATCAATAGGACATATACCATTCAGTGTATCCGCGTTTCATACCGACTGGCTGCCCTGGGCACTGATTATGGGCTGCGCCTTCATTTGCATTTTTAACCTGCTTGCATACAGTACCCGTGTAGATGGCATTACAACTACCATCATTGCCAGTAAGCTGTCACTGGTGATACCGGTTATATTTTCCCTGCTCGTTTATAAAGAGCATGCAACTATCGCAAAGATCACCGGCATCCTGCTGGCTTTCCCGGCTGTTTATCTCACTACCCGTGTGGAAGGGGATAATCATAAACCACAAACACTGCTATGGCCGGCATTGATCTTTATTGGCGGTGGTTTTTTAGACACAGTCACTAATTATGTGCAGTTACACTTTCTCAGCACTGCTGATGTGCAGGCGGCATACACCATCTTTGTTTTTGCCACAGCGGCAACCGTTGGTATAGTCCTGATTGCTATTTTACTGCTCATGAAAAAGATCACCCTTCAATGGCGAAATCTCATTGCTGGAATATGTGTGGGTATTCCTAATTATTTCTCTATTTACTTCTTTATCCGTGCGTTGAACAGCAACTTCCTGGAAAGCTCTGCATCCATCCCCGTTTTGAATATTGGCATATTAGCTGCATCTGCGCTTACTGCTATTTTGTTATTTAAAGAGCATGTAAATGTTTTACGCATAATAGGTATGGCTACATCTGTGATTGCTATTTTGCTCATAGCTTTTGGAAATAAATAATGGCTGATACAAACAAATACATAACCCTGGCTGCACCCGGCACCGGCGATTTCCGCGACCGGGGCAGTAAATTTCTTGCATTCGCATACCCGGTAACGTCTGTTATTGCTGTAAAAGAGAAGTTGCAGGTCTTAAAGAAAGAACATCCAAAGGCAAACCACCACTGCTACGCTTACCGCTTGGGTACAGACGGTACACAATATCGTGCTAATGATGACGGCGAGCCCTCCGGCAGCGCAGGGAAACCCATCCTCGGGCAGATAGACAGTGTGGGGCTTACGAATGTACTGGTGGTTGTGGTTCGTTACTTCGGCGGCTCTTTATTGGGTGTCCCTGGCCTGATTAATGCATACAAAACAGCCACTAGTCAGTCGCTCGAAGGGCCTAAGGTCGAAAAGTGGATCGAGGATATATTTGAGATAAACTTCGATTACCCCGCTATAGGAGAGGTGCTGTACCTGCTAAAGCAGGCCGAAGCCACCATTTATAAGCAGGACCTGCAATTGTTTTGCTCCATAACCGCTGGCATCCCCCACCACCAAAGTGATACATATGTGCAAAGACTTTCGGAAATTCGCGGAGTAGCGGTTAAAACGTCCGAATAGTTTTTTGATAGTTGCCCAAGCCTTTAGGCTGGGGTTAACTGGAAACCGGAAACGGCTTTAGCCAAAATACACCACACATTTGCTCACAACAGAAAAAAATACCAAAAACATAAAAGAAGAGGCCTTGCGCCTCGGCTTCAATGCCTGTGGTATTGCTAAGGCTGTGCAACTTGACGAGGATGCCCTGCGCCTGGAGCAGTGGCTCAGCAAGGGGCACAACGGCGGTATGGAATACATGGCCCGTAATTTCGACATGCGCATTGATCCCCGCAAACTGGTGCCAGGTGCAAAGTCCGTCATTACACTATTACTCAATTATTTCCCCACGCAGCAGCAGCAGCCTTATGCCCCTAAGATAGCCACCTATGCTTACGGTACAGATTACCACTATGTGATCAGGGATAAACTAAATCAGTTACTGCAATTCATCAACGATAATATTGGTAAAGTAGACGGCCGCGGCTTTGTAGATAGCGCACCTGTTCTGGAGCGCAGCTGGGCAGTGCACAGCGGCCTTGGTTGGGTAGGGAAGAACGGCAATATGCTTACAAAGCACTCCGGCTCTTTTTTCTTTATTGCCACACTCATCACCGATCTCGATCTTATTGCTGATGCCCCCTTTACTACCGATCACTGCGGCACCTGCACACGTTGCATAGACGCATGTCCCACACAAGCCATTGTATCGCCCACAGAGATCGATGCCAACAAATGTATATCCTACCTCACCATTGAATTAAAAGATGCTATTATTCCATCAGGGTTTCATGAGAAAATGGAGGGCTGGATGTTCGGCTGTGATATTTGCCAGGATGTATGCCCCTGGAACCGCTTTTCAAAACCAAATACAGAGCCTGCATTTACCCCTATACCGGAGATACTTAATCTTTCACTAAAGGAATGGGAATCCATGACCGAGGAAGCCTTTAATAGAACATTTAAAAACTCTCCGCTAAAAAGGTCAAAGTGGAAGGGGATACAGAGAAATATCAGCGCAATAAAGGTGAAGTAAGATAACTGGCACAGTTTTAGTGCGATAATTATTTAATAAAATAGCCTTATGAAAAAGTTACTGTTGTTTTCGATACTGCTCGTTTTTGCAGTGCCTGTTTTAGTGTTCGGCCAAACCCAGTGGAAAGCCACTAATTATGAGGTAGCATTTAGAATAAAAAATGCAGGTGCTACAGTTACCGGCCGTTTTACTGGTCTGAAAGCGACGCTTGCTTTTGATCCTGCTAACTTGCCCAAAAGCTCACTTAACGCCTCTGTTGAGGTGGCAACAATAAAGACAGGCATTGATAAAAGAGACAAAGACCTGCTTGAAGAGAAATATTTTGATGCAGGTAAGTATAAATTAATAGAAATGAAGTCCACAAAACTCTATAAAAAAGGTAGCGGTTATGCCGGTATGTTTAATGTCACTATAAAAGGTGTAACAAAACAGGTAGAAGTCCCTTTTACATTCAATAAGAATGGCG
>CAIJNJ010000535.1 GCA_903821975.1 uncultured Bacteroidota bacterium | reverse complement strand
GATGGCATGACCATAGATGCCGAAGGTATGCTTTGGGTGGCACACTGGGGTGGCTTTGGCGTGTATCGCTGGAACCCTTTAACGGGAGAATTATTAACCAAGATTGAAGTACCGGCACCGCATGTTACTTCCTGTACATTTGCAGGTGAACACCTGGATTATTTACTCATTACCACTGCCCGTGAAAACATGACCGAAGAAGCGCTTGCTGCGTACCCGCAAAGCGGTAACACGTTTATCCTACAACCCGGTGTTAAAGGAGTGGAAGCGAATAAATGTGTTTTATAAAATACAGTTGTTTTGTTCTGAATAAACTATTCAAATAACGACACAGTTTTTTATAACGCCTGTTTGCCTGCGGTAATCATTTTATTTTATTATTGGAAGTGAAAAAAATCTACTTCATAACCTGTAGCAATACCTCCAATTGATTTTTACCGGGCAAAGGTTTTGATTGAATCACCTGGTCCAATATGATTACATTGTTTTCCGTACCAGTATATTTATCCCATGTCGTCAATAGCTTACCGTTGGGATTGCCGGTTTTAATAAAATTAGCCCAATAGCCACTTATATCATGCGCCAATGTATGGTCAACCGCTGTAAATGGCCGGTCAACCTGTTTTAAATTATCATAGGCAAACGCCACTTCTGCTGTATGGAATGCACCATATTCTGTTGCCTTTGTATAGCCCGGCAACGCACGATTGAAATTATAAATATATACGGCAGACTTGCCAGTTTTGAGTTGGGTATTTGCCCAAACATAAGCCTGTACTGCAAAGGTTTCATCCCTGCTTAACGCCTTCTGCGATGCTGCGGCTACCTCGTCGTTATCGGCGGGATAGGCAGCCAATACTTTAGCCGATCTATCCTCACCAAACTGTTCCTTCAATTGTTTACGATATTCCGCCGCACTAACCGGCGGACCGGCAACAATATCTTCCTTATTCCAGCCAAGTAATAGGGGCACATCATTCTGTTTGCCCTGTTGGTAAGTATCCATAATGGAACTGGTGAGAAAGTAGCCATCTTCAATAGGGAAACTTATACCGCCTTTGGCCTGTAATATTTCTTCAGCTGATTTTTTTCTGAGAGCATTTATATCCGCACATTGCAAATCCTGCGCAAACTGTACCCCGGTTTTTTCAGCATCGGCTAAATGCAGCGAAGGCCTTAATGAACTTTGTAAAATACTTCCGCCGCTTTCTGCAATGGCACCGTTAAACAATCCTTTGGCTAATGGGGAAGCGCATAAAAAATTTACGGCAAATGCACCGGCGGATTGTCCTGCAATGTTTACCTTATCAGGGTCTCCGCCAAATGCGGCAATATTCTTTTGTACCCATATAAGGGCAGCTACCATATCCAGCAAGCCATAGTTGCCCGAACTATGATTAGGAGATTCTTTGGTTAAGCCGGGATGTGCTAAAAATCCAAATACGCCCACCCGGTAATTGATACTTACAAAAACAATATCTTTTTGAGCTGTTGACACACCATCGTAAATAGGGCAGCCGGCACCTCCGGAGCGGAAGCCTCCTCCGTAAATATATACCAGCACAGGTTTCCTGGCTGCCTTTGCAGAACCGGAAGTCCATACGTTTAAATAAAGGCAGTCTTCGTTAATGGGTTCTTCGGGAATTAAATATTCTTTTGACCAAACCATAAACGGAACGGGTTTGGGTTGTACGGGACTTGCACTAAACGCAATACATTTTTTAATGCCTTTCCAGGCCGCTACGGGCTGCGGCGCCTTCCATCTTAATGCGCCTACCGGTGGTGCTGCAAAGGGAATGCCTTTGTATACTTCAATGTTATTTTCCAGGTAGCCTTCTACTTTACCCGACTGGGTTTGCACGACCGGTTTTTGTGCTAATGTGAAGGCTGATACCAAAAGTAATAAGCAACCGAAAAAGTATTTCATACCTTTTTTCTAGGAAATGTACAATATAAAAGGTGTATTGGTATACCTGTTCCCGTGAGTAAGTATTTTTTTTCCATGAATAGGCCGGCAGGCAGATTGATGCCTTTACAAATGTGGCGCGTAATCTTGCTTATACACAAAGACTGCCGGTTGATTGGGCAAGACAGCAAAAATTTACTAAGCCTATCATGCTGCTTAGCATTTGTAAAAAGTGTGGATGCAGTTGAGTAAATAAATGAGAAATGATTTGGATGTGGGATTAGATAGTACAGTTAAAACAAATGACACTCCAAAAGATCTTTTTAATTTGCATTTCTTAAAACAGAAAACACTAATTTTAACCAGCCCGAGCAAAACTCTTAATACGATAACTGTTTTTAACTGAGTGATTACATAACTCCATTGCTCATTGAACCGACAGCAGTATTAAATACCTGCTGATAAAATATAAAAATATGCAAAGAAGAAAATTTATCCGTGAAACTGCAGGTTTTGGCTTAGCGATGATGCCCGCAGTGAAAAGTGCAGACAAATTACTTGCCCAGGCATCACTCCATAAAGAACATACTCTTTTCAACGGCCCTAAGAAACCGGTATTTATTTACAACAACTGGTCGGCTTATGATGAGCTTTCAGATAATGTTGCCCAAACCGAAGAACTCGCTATGCGGGAACTGAATGAAATTATCCGGCTAAAGAAAAACGGCGTACAAATTGACTACTATGTGATGGATGCATTTTGGTTCGATAAAGAGGGCGGCTACAGAACATGGCATAAACAACACTGGCCAAACGGTCCGGATACATGGCTTGCAACCTGTAAAGACAATAATATACTGCCCGGCATGTGGTTCTCCACCAACTTGGTTACTATGGGTGGAAAAACAGCTTTAGCAATCATTCCAGCATGGAAAGATTCTGTTGGTACCGACCCAAATATGCTTTGCTTGTTTGATGGTG
>CAIJNJ010000534.1 GCA_903821975.1 uncultured Bacteroidota bacterium | reverse complement strand
TCATTGCGCGGAGCATCGCATAGATCTGTGTGCATGGCTGCGACAAAGCACTCACGTAATACTTCCGGAAATAAGAATGGATTTAATATCTATTTGCCATAATTAACTCCCGGTTAAACACATAGAATTATTTTTTTATTCTCAAATGATGTAGCTATATTTGATATACCTAAAAAACATTTTATGAAGAAGATCACTTCGTTTTTCGCCCTTATCTTATTGTGTTCCTCGGCCTTTGCGCAGGATAGTTATTATGTAAGAGCCGGTCTCGGTGCCGGTTTATCAAGCTCATCATTCCAGGTTGCTCCCGGCTTCAAAAAGAGTAATCACGAAAGCATAGTTTCCGGGCAAACACAATTGAATTTCGGATACAAATTCGGCAAGTGGCAGATCGAGACAGGGGTAGGGTACTTACTTACCGGTTTAAGCTTTGTAAAATCTCCCGGTGGTGGGGGCTGTGTTGTAGGTCCTAACCCTAATAATAATACACTTCTTGCCGTTGCCGTATCCGGTGAAGCAAAATATACAATTACTAATCCACACCTTGTTGTCCCCTTGGTTGCCAGCTATAAGATACACGGTTGTTCTAAGATGTCGGTTAGCCCCGGCATTGGTGTAGAAGCTCTTTACAATTTTAAAGGTAAAATGACCACCAGCAATCAGGCCGAAGCAGCAGTAACTACAATGGACTATACATACAATAATTTGAGTGCCGCAGTAGTGCTTAAACTTGATATCCAGTATAAAGTATGCAAGTATTTCAGCGTATGGTGCAGCCCTTCTTACCAGAACATGGTTACCTCGCTGACCAAAAAGGTGGAGGGCGATGGCATGAGCCGGATATATGATCGTGCTTTTCTCGTAAACGCAGGTGTGCAGTATAATTTACATTGCTGTCATAAATCGGCCGGTGCAAAAAGCTAATCTTTTTTTGCTTCTTCCGTATTGAGGGGTTGTGGTTTTTTGATCCACTGCTTATAATTGTTACGTATCCACATTTTCAGTTCCAGGTCGCTCGCAGTACGAGCCAGGTCATAAGGCATAGGGTAGGCATACATAAAGTGGCCTATACTGTCGCCGGTAAGGCTGGTTACTTCATTTACAAGGTCTGGTGTATAGCGCGTATCTATAAATCTTTGTTCTTCCCGTTCCTGGTAGCTCTTCTGGAATTTATAAGTACGCTTTGCCTTTTTTGAGAATTTCTCTGCCACAGCCGATACCGGGCTGTTAAAGGGTGAAGGATGTTTACGGTCAAGCTCAGTCTTGTATATGTTCTTACGTTCTGCAGAGTCTATCTGGTACTGCGTACGGCTATCCCTCGTTATTTTATATTCCGGCAGTTGGTATTCTGCCTGCTCCATCGTTACGTTCAGTGATGCTATAAGTATAGAGCTTGGGGTGAACTTTGCCACCGTTTTATAACCTACATAAGAGAATGTGAGCACATTGCCTTGTTTTGCGGCAATGGTATAGCGCCCTGTTGCATCTGTATACGCTGTCGCCTGTGTAGTAGTGTTTACAACCGTTACGGCAAATAATGGCTTACCGGTCGCTGTATCCGTTACTATGCCATGTACGGTTTGCGCCCCGCACGAAAAAGAAAGCAATAAACAGATCAGTGTAAAATACCGCAACATTCAACTCAATGGTTCACGGTAAAGCTAACCCGCATTCACATGGCTACGTGCGCCCTCCATATAATTTGGCAATATTTTAAGAAATGGATCGCAGCATTACGACACACCTTCGATCACAAACTTCTTACCATTAAATTCAAAAGTATATCCTGCTTTTTGCCCGTGTAGCTTTTCTCCTATCGGTGATTCTGCTGAGATCGCGTAATACGTAACGCCATCACGCTTTAATTTCCCTGCACCTATAGCTATGTAATAGTTGCCATTATTTGTGCGCACCACAGAGCCCGGTACAGCTACATCGCTTTTCTGTCCCGGTATTATCCTTTCCAGTGTTTGTTTCAGCTTGTTTAACTCATTCAGCCGGGTAATGTTGAGGTCTATTTCCTGCTGCATTGTTTCCCGCCCTGTTTCGTATTTGTCACCGGCGCTGCTCTTGGTCTCATTATTGGCGGCCTCTCTTGCTTCTGCTATTGCCTGTTTTATTTCTCCCTCGCGGTTCATTATGTATTCCCCGCAAAGGATATAAAGCTGTTCTTTTATTTTCGACATTTCTGATTTTTGCTTTGCCCGCCATAGCTTTAGCGAAGGCGGGATTTTAATTAGTAAACACCATTCTCTTAGATTCAATGATCTTACCATCTATCACTAACGTATAAATGAATGTGCCGGTCATGTTATATCCATGGCGGTACATGACCTCATTTACCCCGTTATTGAGTGTTATGTTGGTTCGCTCCACTTCTTTACCATTCAGGTCGCGTATAGATATGTATGCCTCTTTGTAATTGATCTTATCGTTTACAAGCACAGATATCATAGTTGCTTCATCAGCAGGGTTGGGTTTGTTTTGAAGTAGTTCTACAGTTTTTTCCGTAACAGCAACATTGTGCACTTCATTCACAGTCGCCATTTTCTCTTCAGAGAACAGGCTTTCCACACCATTGCTATCCACCGATGCCACGCTCACAATGTAGCTCGCCGATGGCACTATAATAGTATCTGCCAGTGATCCTGAAAAAGAATACACAGAGTCCCAGTCATTCGTTGTGGTACGCACACCTACTTTATAATTCAGGTATTCGGGGTGTGCGGTAATGTCTATGATCAGGTTATTCAATCCATTCGATGTCAGGTTAAAGTCCGGTGTTTTAGGCGCAATACCCATCATACCTGCAGCATTACCATTGATGACAGCATTGCGAGCCAGGTAATCAAAATCCACGAAGAAGCTGTCTATAATACCATCTGCATTTATATCCACACCTATACTGTCGCGCGATGTGTGTTGCCTGTCTGTATAGGTTGCACTGGTTACATCTGCATCACCGTCTTCGTTCTCTGATGTAAAACGCATTGCGGGATAGCTCAGTTGACGGAAAGGTATATGGTCACCGCCCCGCCCTGTCCTGTCTTCCGGTGTCATGATGTTTATTGTCATTGGCACAGCAGCAATTGGTTGTATCCTTTCTTTATACGCCAGCTTTATATATCGGCTCAGCCCTTTGTGAAAAGAATTAAAACCACCGTATGAGAACAGGCGCACATGGGTGCTGTCTATATCTTCATATCCCGGGCAACTTGGTGGTGAGGATGTGTGCCCGCAAATGATGCCGCCTATTACATCATTGTTCAGCACGCCGTTTATCTTAATGCCTGTTGCGTTCGCATAGTGTGCAAATGCCTGTGCGCCATAAAGCCCCTGTTCCTCACCTATGGTTACCAGGAATACTATGGTGCGTTTATAACTGTACTTGCTCATTACACGTGCAAGTTCTATGACAAGTGCAGTGCCGCTGGCATTGTCTTCTATCCCCTTTGCCGTAAGTGCTGTATCACATACGTCTGAGTCCCGGCTGTCTATATGCCCTTCTATAATAACGATAGATTTATCCGAGGTATCTGTTCCGGGCAATACTGCGAATATATCCCGGTGCTGTGTAATGCTGCACATAGCCAGGTCAAACTGCAGGTACGAAGGGATAAGCCGGTTCTCGTTATCAGCGCTTATTTGCTGGAACCTGGAATATACCCACCTGCGTGCCGCACCTATTCCTTTCGTGGCAGATAACGTATCAGAGCCCGAATTTCGGTTAGTAAATGTGCCAAGCACATTTATGTATGCATGCAGTGAATCAGGAGATACCCGAGCATTTACACCCTTGCTGATGCTGTCATGGTTATTGATGATCGTACTTGCAAAGTAGGTTGCCGGGTTGTAATTACCTTTCATTATTTGAGCCGCGATAGTATCTGTGCTTGTTGTATTTGATTGTGCGTTTCCGTTTATACCGGCGAAACATAAAACAGAAACCAGGAGCAGCGTAAAAAGTCTCATTTGAATAAAAATTTAGACAATGTGAATTTACGACAAATAAAGAAATTGGGGTTTATTTGCATTATGGAGCCCATAGTACGCTTAATACAGAAGGAGGATAACGCTCAGATAGCTGCAATTATCAGGGCTGTGCTCACAGAGTTCAAAGCCAATAAGCCAGGTACTGTCTATTATGATCCTACTACCGACGACCTCTTCAACTTATTTTCCATTTCCAATGCCGAGTACTGGATATTAGAATATGACGGTAAGATAGTGGGCGGATCAGGTGTATATCCCACCGAGAATTTACCCACGGGCTGTTGCGAATTGGTAAAGCTCTACCTCTTACCTGAAGCTCGTGGAAAATGTTATGGCAAGCTGCTCATAGAAAAGTGCTTCAGGAGCGCAAAGAAATTTGGCTATAAACAAGTCTATCTCGAAACCATGCCCGAACTAAAAATGGCTGTAGGCCTTTACGAACGCTGTGGTTTTGAATATCTTAAAGGACCACTTGGTAATTCCGGCCACTTCGGTTGTGATTTATGGATGCTGAAAACACTCTGACAATTTATCCCTCGGCCCTTTGCGACCTTAAAAACAACTTACTGGCAACTGCGCCCCAGCCTACCGGCAGGCAGGTTTGCGCCTTCGCGAGAAATTTCACCTTTCCTCTGAAAACGTTTTAGATGCACTTGGAGAGGGACATATGGTGGGAGAGCCCTGAAAGGGCGTTATCCATTAGCGAGGGGTGTAGCCCCTCGGAGAGAAATGTGATAATAATTATAGTTTTCCACCCTGCACCGCGATGTTAAACCCCGTCTTTCTCACCTCATCTCGTTTTCCTGCATCCCACAACAACGGGTTGGTATGATTAAAGTGAATGAAATGGATCTTCGCTTTTGTAGCGGCATCTTCATGCTCAAATAACTTCATCGTCTCACTCACAAAAGGGTGGGGTACTTCGCTTATGTTCCGTCCTGGCAGTTCACCTTCTTCATAGAATGTTGCATCTACTAACGCCACATCTATAGCCTTCACTTCGTCCACTATATTTCTATCCCACTTATCCCATTTATTGATGTCTGGTATAAAAAGATATTTTTTACCTCCTGTACCGATCTTAAACCCCGCCGTTTCCGAATATTCATCACGGTGTGGTACAGTAAAGGCCGCTACACTTATTTTATCGGTAAGATATATCGCCGAGTCAGCGTGCATGGGGTGCAGCATTATGTTATTCAGCTTCACCAATTGGCTCCATGGGCCATTGCTTTCCAGGAAGGTAGCCATTTTCGGCAGGCAGTAAACAGGCACATCCTTGGCGCTCATCACTTCCCGGCCCAGTTCCATAAGACCGGTATAATGCCCTATGTGTGCATGGGTAACAAATATACCGTCCGGTAAAAACCGGTATTGCCCATGTGTCAACGTCTCGAAATAATGCAGTTGTTCTTTTATATCAGGCGTTGCCTCAAATAGCCACCATTTTTTGCTCATGGGGTCCACCAGCGCAAGGCAAACCACGGTTCTTTTCATAGAATCGTTTGCCCATGCCATTGCACAGCATTTCCGCTGGCAGCCCATATGCGGGTACCCGCCGTCCTGCGAAATGCCAAGTACCTGTATAAATGGCTCTTCGTTCTGGGCATAAACTACGTGCGAAAGCAGTAGTAATAAGCAATAGATATACTTTTTCATTGTTTCAAATATAAGGCAACATTGGGAAGTTTATTATTTTTATACAGATGTAGGCTGCGGAACAAAAAATATTTCCTCTTTCGTGCAACCTTTTTAAAACATTGCTGTCATTATATAAAAGCACACACACAAACCCTTGGCTGCCAATTACATTGACATTAACAAGGCATTGGTAGATCGCTGCCGGAATGGTGATCACAGAGCCCAATACGAGCTATATCATTTGTATGCGAAACAGATGTATAACGTTTGCGTCCGTATTGTTAACAATGGGGCAGATGCAGAGGACATTTTACAGGAGTCGTTTGTCGAGGCTTTTAGATCTATAAACGAGTTTCGCGGCGATTCTTCTTTTGGGGCATGGTTAAAAAAGATCGTTGTTAACAGGTCAATTAATAACCTGCAGAAACGGAAGTTATTACTGTTCGAGCATATACCCGGCGCAGACAGCTTGGTTTATGAAGATACAATTTCAAGTTCGGATGAAATACAGTACGAGGTGGCGAAAGTGCTCAATGCGCTGATGCAGTTGCCTGTCGGTTATCGGCTCGTACTCAGCCTGTATTTACTGGAAGGGTATGACCATGCGGAAATTGCACAGATTTTGAATATTACAGAGTCAACCTCTAAATCACAATACAACAGGGCAAAAGCAAAATTGAGAGAACAATTAAAATAAAGGTACAATGAAAGATAAACTGGAAGAATTTATTCAGCAGCATAAGGATGATTTTGATCACCATGAATTACCTGCTCAAAGCTGGGCATCAGTGGATAAGCAATTACGGGCAAAACCCAATTCCCAGCGCAAAGCATATTACGCAATTGCTGCTTCATTATTGTTCCTGGTCGGTTCTTTTGTATGGTTCACGCGTCATGATGTGCAGAGAACAACTCAGCCTGGTAATGCAGAAGTGACCATTGCGCCGGAGATGCAAGAAGCAGAGGCTTATTATACATCAATTGTAGAGACAAAACGCGCAGAGCTCGGACAGTTGACCAGGGATTATCCGCAGATTAGCAAAGACTTCGATGTGGAAATAGACACCTTGCACGCATTATACGGTCAGTTAAAAATGGAGTACAAAAGGTCCGATGGTAATGATGCCGTATTGCAGGCTATGATAGCCAACTTACAGACACAGGTACAACTACTTAGTAAAGAACTGCAGGTATTACAGGATATAACGCAAAGGCAAAACAAAAAAAGCAATAATTCCAGGGTAATGTAAAAACACTTTTATGAAAAATAGAAATATCAGGATTGCTTTAATAACGATTATCTGTACACAGGCCTTTCATGCTATTGCCGCAGGCTGGGAACTGGCGTCGAAAGAGAAAAAGATGCATAATCAGTATACGGTTCAGAGCGGGGATAAGCTGGTTATAGATAATACATTCGGGCGCGTGCATATCAATACGTGGGATAAGAATGAGATAACCATCGACATTACCGTTACTGCGAAAGCGAAAACAGAATCAGAGGCGCAGGAAATATTGGACAGGATAAGTTTTGTTATGCCGGAGGGCAGTGGTGGTCGACAGGTCTTTTGCAAAACAGTTCTTGCGCCTGCAAAGCATAATATAGAGAACAGCAGCATGACGATCGATTATACAATAAATGCACCTAAGAAGAACGCAATTGATATTACCAATAAATACGGAGACGTGTACCTCGGCGATTTTTCAGGGAAAATGAGAATGAATGTATCCTATGGTGGGCTTGATATGCAGGCAATTTCCGGCGATGACAAACGCATAAAGGTCGCTTTTGGCAACGCTATGGTTAACTCTATTGAGTCGGGAACATTTGACATTTCTTACTCCAACCTCACTATCGATCAGGCGCGGGACATAGATGTTACAAATAAGTTTGGCAAATCAGACATAACATCTGTTGATAACCTGAAAATTGACCAGAAATACGGCAACATTGAGATCGGTACCGTTAATCAGGTAACCGGTACTATCGATTACACGAATGCCGAGATCGGTAAGATTCAAAAGAGCGCGGACCTCACTGTAAAGTATTGCGGCAAGGCAGATTTTAGATCTATTGGTGCAAATGTCGATGTCATCCGGCTAGATGCTTATTACAGTAATTTGTCCTGTCATTTTGCGGAAGGCGCTAACCTTTCGGCCGATATCACCTCCATATATAGTTCCATGAAAAAATCACCGTCGTTTGGAACAATTGAATTGACAGATATTAACCCTAACAGCACAGGTACACAACATTACAAAGTGAAAGTAGGCAAGGGCGAGGGTAGTATGACTATTAATGCGCACTATAGCAGTCTAAACTTCAGGTAATGAAACAAACGCTAATAGCCCTGTTCATTTTGTTTTCTGGCACCCTCTGCGCTCAGAGCCGCATTTCAGGAAAAATCCTCGCGGAAAATAAAATAGTCACAGATGTCAACGTATTACTGTTCAGTTCAGTAGACTCTTCCTTAGTGAACAGCACGCTTTCAGACAGTGTCGGTGCATTCGGTTTTGAAAACCCTTCCTCTGGCAGATATTTCCTCAAGACATACCATGCAAGTTACAGGGATACGATCATCGACATGTTTGATTTCGCTGGTATTTCAAAAGTTGTCGACATCAATCTGACCCCACGAAGTGATATTTCTTTGAATGAAGTAGCCGTAACATCCAGGAAACCCCTCATCGAGCGTAAGTCTGATAGGTTGGTATTCAATATTGAAAATAGTATTGCCAATACAGGAGGTGATGGGTTAACCGCTTTAAGTAAAACGCCCGGCCTTAGAGTTACTGGAGATAATATCTCTATTATTGGCAAAAACAGTGTCCGGATAATGGTAAATGACCGGTTGCTGGAAATTTCCGGCCCCGATCTCATCAATTATCTAAGATCACTCTCGTCCGACGATATTTCTGCTATAGAAGTAATAACAAACCCGCCTGCAAAATACGATGCCGAAGGCAACAGTGGTTTGATCAATATCAGGCTGAAGAAAAATGGCAAAGAAGGGTGGAATATAGGGCTTAGGTCTACGTTTTCGCAAGCCACATACGCAGATATCGCCGGCGGTGCTACGCTTGATTATAAAAAGAATAAACTCACTGTTCACATAGGTCTTAGCGCAAATGACGGGTCTGTTGCCCCTGTTTCCCGGGAGTTTATTTTCTATCCTCAGCAATCATGGTATCAGACCGATAACAGGAGAGACTATTCGAAGTATATTTCGGGACAGGCCGGGTTAGATTATCAATTGTCTGCAAATGCTGTAGCTGGTTTTTCGTATACTGGCAGTAGCGGTGCACCAAACATGCGGGAGAATATCGCTACTCCGATCTATAACATACACAGCAGCATCGATTCATTATTGCGAACAGGTGCATTTACACACAGAAAGACAGGATACCAGTCTGCTGATGCCTACTATCAGTGTAAGCTGGATTCATTAGGCAAAAAGATCAGCATCGACGCTAATTATTTCATCTTCTCTGATGATCGCAATAAAACCTATAACACTGAAACATTTGGATCGGACGGTCAGCCTGCCCCGGCTTCATACAAACAATACCGAAACGACGGGTCTCAGGATGGAAATATCTTTACACTGAAAGGAGATGCAGACTTGCCTTATAAATTTGCGTCACTCTCTCTTGGCGGCAAACTCACATTCATAAATAATGCAAGCGGGTATGGACTTTATAACTATGCGAATGGCATCTACAGTATAGATCC
>CAIJNJ010000533.1 GCA_903821975.1 uncultured Bacteroidota bacterium | reverse complement strand
CTATGAAAAAATATTTATTACTTCGTTTTATTGCGACTGTTATTATTTTTTGTTTTACATTATTGTCACAAGCACAGAATATAAAAACCATTGCCGGGAATGGTGTCAGCGGATATGGAGGCGACAACGGTCCGGCAAGCGCAGCTGTGCTAGAAGATTTGGATCATATTTATGTAGATATTCATCAGAACCTTTTCATTGCATGTGATAGTCGCCTTCGTAAAATTGATCATTCTGGCATTATCACTACTATTGCCGGAACAGGTATTGTAGGATTTAGTGGGGATGGAGGGGCTGCGACACTTGCGCAAATTTCCATCCCATGGGGAATTACTTCAGATGCAGGAGGTAATATTTATTTTTCAGAAGAGGGCAATAACAGGATAAGGAAAATAGATACTCATGGTGTAATTACTACCGTAGGAGGTAATGGCCTTTCCTTTTTTACAATGGATGGCGTACCCGCTACATCAACAGCCATATCAAGTCTTGGTATAGCTATTGATGCTTCCGGTAACATAATTTTTGCCGATGTGGCTAATTACAGGATACGTAAAATAGATGCCTCGGGAATTTTATCTACTATTTGTGGTACCGGTACTTCTGGCTTTAGTGGTGACGGTGCCCCTGCTACAGCCGCAACAATGGGTCAGCCCCATGACTTGGTAATAGATAATAAGGGGAATATTTTTTTTGGAGATTTTGATAATTACCGGATTCGCAAAATCGACACCTTCGGAATAATAACTACTATTGCCGGTACCGGTACAAACGGTTATTCAGGAGACGGTGGCCCAGCAACTTCAGCAGAGGTAAATGTTCTTTTTGGTATAGCGAATGACACACTAAACAATCTATACATAGCCGATACGGACAATGACCGTATTCGTAAAATTGATACGAATGGGATTATTTCTACAATATGTGGGAACGGATCAGTTGGATTTAGCGGAGATGGTGGACCAGCAACAGCGGCTGTGATCCGTGGTCCCCAATCGGTAACAGTAGATCATTACGGGCATATTTTCGTTGCTGATTTTTTAAACTATAGGATTAGAGAAATAGGAGCTGACACAAGTGGTTTGGCATCACTGGGTTCGGAGTACATATTACCTAACACTTCTTTGATTAACATATATCCTAACCCAGTGTATAACGGCAAGTTTAGCTTGCGGATAAATTCGGCAAAAGAAGAAGATGCAGTAATTTTAATAACTAATAGTATGGGTGAAAAAGTGAAAGAAATAACCTGCTATACTACCATAGACGTGACTATAGAATTAAACATCCCGGGAACTTACTACATAGACGTAAAATCTTTGACTGGAAAATGGAATGAGAAGGTTGTAATATATTGATCTATACTAACTTGGTATCATGAAAAAGACCTTCTGAAAAAATCAGAAGGTCTTTTTGTGGACTCCCCCGACGAATTATCGAACCAGTTGTTGGACTTTTTTAGACAGATATACAGATTAAGAACTATTCTTGGACTCTAAGTGATTTCTCCATTTTTCGCTATTCCAATTTTTTAAAAATCAAGGAGTTAGTTTATCTCATGTCACAGGAAGGATGGGAAACCCACAAATAAGAGCATGGTGCATGGCTGCATTTTTATCAAGTTTAAAGTCGCGACGAAACCAAAATAGTTAAATAGGTTGTGTCATAAAAATAATAATCCTGATTATCTAATATTAACTGATCTGTTTAGGTTTTTATTTACCAAGTAATCAAAGCCTGTTATATTCATCAGGATTAGTAGCATGCCGTAGAATGTATCTTCAAAAGGTATCGATAGTATACGGATACCTGAATTAAAATTGTTGTTATATAACACTACAGGATCAGAAAGACCAGTTCCCGTGAGTATGCCATTTGATATAAGAAATGGAATAAGTATAATGGAAAATGTAAGATAAAAAGCAGGTAAAAATGCTTTTTTTCGGAACAAAATAAAAATCAGAAACGAAGCCAGGAAAATGAATGTGAGGGAAGTGTAGAGTTGTGGTAAGTGAAAAAGTGCAGTGGTCACCAAAAATAAGATCAAAATAAGCGTTACAGTATTAGCAGCTTTTTTGTACCAAGATAAGTCGAAAAACAAAGTGATGCAGTAGTAAGTAAACACACATGCATATGGTATACACAAAAAGAATAGGTATTCTTCCAGGGGAAGGCGGAAAAAATAAATGCCAATAGTGAACCTGGAATTAAAACTCCATATCCCTGCTTTAGTAAACAAAATATCCCATACTATGAAAATGACGGCAGTAGTCAGGCAGGGCAGCCAGAAAAAGCGCCACTTTTTGTAAAAGTTTATTTTAGGGTGAAATGAAAACAGGAATGGGAAAATAATGCAGCAAAAATCCACAAGTAGGTATGTATAATGCTCAGGCATTGGCTTGTTTGCTTTTAATGGCCTCTTTAAAGTATTTCATTGGCACCCACAACATACCGAAACATTCCCCGTCTTCTTTTTCCAAATGCTTATGATGCATCTTGTGAGCGCGCCTGATACCCCTTAGGTAAATACTATCTGAATTACGCAGGATGCTGAATCGTTGATGAATAAAGATATCATGAACAATAAAGTAGGCTATACCATACAGAGTTATACCCAAACCAATAAACAGCAGGAAAATAAAAGTGCTGTATATACCCGCTGCCAGGCAAAGTATGCCAGGGATAGCAAAAATGAGAAAGAAATAATCATTTTTTTCGAAGAAAGAGGTAGGATTTTTCTTATGATGGTCTTCATGCAATTGCCATAGCATACCATGCATAATGTACTTATGCGTAAGCCATGCAACAACCTCCATAGTCAGAAAAGAACCGGCAACAATAAGTAAATTAACCAGCCACATGCGCCCTCGTTTTTAATATCCTAAAATAATTATTCAGCGTTTCCTCCCTGAAATTAAAAATGTCTTCCAGCTTTTTCTTTACAATTAATTTATGGGCCAGCGTTCCAATCCAGCCCAAAGGTAAGCTGTAGACAACATGATCAGTCATATTTATACCTCCTGGAGCCTCTTGAAAAGTATGGGTATGTTCCCATAAAGCGTACGGCCCTTTCAATTGTTTATCGGTAAACCGGTATGGGGCAGCTACACCGGTTATCTCAGTTGTCCAGCGCATCGGTATGCCCAATAAAGGCCGTACTTTATATTCAATCTTCATGCCGTCATAGATAGGTTTGTCATCTAATTCAGTTAGCACAACAAAGGCCATATCTTTCGGAGTAATTTTCTCCAGGTTTTTTGCCTGTGAGAAGAAGTCCCATGCTTCCTTGATACTGATTGGAATGAATTGTTCCCTGTGCAATGTGTTCTTTTTCATAGTATCCTTAAATAGTGAATATTTTATCCAAATGTTTGTTAATGCAAATTTTGAACCACTCAGTAAAAGCTTCAGGATGGGCAATCAGAACAGACTTGAGGTTTGTTTCTGAAATGTATTTATATTCTCTCACTTCTGATTCATCAATTATGGGGATATCATCAGTATTGCCTTTAAATACATGATCATATTCATATTCACTAAGGCCATGCTCCAATGCAGCTTTATAAATAAAACTAAAAACCTCTCCCAACTCACATTTTAATCCCATTTCCTCCATCAGTCGGCGGTTGGCAGCATCCAAAACAGATTCT
>CAIJNJ010000532.1 GCA_903821975.1 uncultured Bacteroidota bacterium | reverse complement strand
TGGAGTAGAAGCCCTGACCATCACTATGGAAGTGGACCTGGCACAGGGCACCACAGGTTATTTTATCGTGGGCCTGCCCGACAATGCGGTAAAGGAAAGTATAGAAAGGATATTATCGGCTATAAAGAATACCGGTTTTGAACGTCCACGTACAAAGGTGGTAGTAAATATGGCCCCGGCGGATATAAAGAAAGCAGGATCGGCATACGATCTGCCTATAGCTATAGGTATGCTGGCAGCCACGGGACAAATACCTGCCGATGAGCTGAGCCAATACATAATAATGGGTGAGCTATCGCTTGACGGTGGTGTGCAGGCAATAAAGGGCGCGCTGCCAATAGCGATACAGGCACGTAAAGAAAAATATAAGGGGCTTATTCTGCCAATGGCGAATGCACGGGAAGCAGGCATGGTGAACAACCTCGAAGTATACGGTGTTGAGTCCATATCTGAGGTGATCGGCTTTTTCAATAAGACCACAACCTTAAAGCCAACCGTTGTAAACACACGCGAAGAATTCTTTGAAGCACAGCGTATTTTCGATATAGATTTTAACGACGTAAAAGGGCAGGAGAATGTAAAGCGTGCTTTGGAAATTGCTGCTGCCGGCGGCCACAATGCCATACTGATAGGTCCGCCGGGCGCAGGCAAGACCATGCTTGCAAAAAGGCTGCCTACTATATTACCACCACTCTCGCTGCAGGAAGCCCTTGAAACAACCAAGATACACTCCGTAGCCGGGAAACTGCCGGTAAATACTTCTCTTATAGCACAGCGGCCTTTCAGAAGTCCCCATCATACAATCTCTGACGCAGCCTTGGTCGGAGGCGGAGGGATACCGCAGCCGGGAGAAATATCGCTGGCGCATAACGGTGTGCTGTTTCTCGATGAACTGCCGGAATTTAAACGCAGCGCACTGGAAGTAATGCGACAACCTATGGAAGAACGCAAGGTGTGCATATCGCGCGCGAAGGTAAGTATAGAGTTCCCGGCGAGCTTTATGCTCATCGCTTCTATGAACCCCTGCCCCTGCGGCTATTTCAACCATCCTGAAAAAGAATGTACCTGCTCACCATTAATGGTGCAGAAATACCTGAACAAAATAAGCGGGCCGCTGCTGGACCGTATAGACCTGCATGTAGAGGTTACACCCGTACCCTTTAGCGAACTATCATCTACCAAAACATCTGAACAGAGCGACAATGTGCGCGACCGCGTAATGACCGCCCGCGATATACAGGCAAAACGTTTTGAAGGAAAGGAAGGCATCTATTGCAATGCACAAATGGGCAGTAAGCTGCTGAAAGAGATCTGTGTGATAAGCCAGGTAGGCCAGAATTTATTAAAGACAGCCATGGACCGATTGAATTTAAGCGCCCGAGCCTATGACCGCATACTTAAAGTAAGCCGCACTATAGCAGACCTCGCCAACAGCGAAGAAATAAAACCGGAGCATCTTGCTGAGGCTATACAGTACAGGAGTTTGGACAGAGAAGGATGGGCTGGATAGCTAGAGCGTGAGAGCGGGATTTTACATTTTACTATATTTGTTTACATTAAAAACAATGTTATGAATAAAATATCCTTAGCCTTTATACTCCCAGTGTTTTTAATGTGCTCTTCTTGCAAAAAACACACTTCAAGCACTGTTTGGTGTAGCACGTTGTATGGGCTCACAATAGTGAATCCAAATTTCAGCGGGATAGATCCGGCAAGTAGCTTTGGAACAATTGATAAATCAACCGGAACAATTTCAAGAATAACAACCCTTTCAGGAGATATTCATACGAGGCAGGGTGCATACAATACTTTTGATCATTGCTATTACGTACAAAGTGCAACAGGTTTGTATCAAGTCAATTCTTCGGGGACAGTAAAGTCGTTATCATTTGATGGCACATCATGGACTTACTTCGATTTACAGGGTCTTGTCTATAACCAGTTTACGAAAAAATTATACTGCTTAAAAAGCGACATATCCTATGCAGCAAATGTCATGGAAATAACCATCAACGACACCAGTTATTCAGAATCCAGCCTTGCCAGCACATTACATAATGAATACTGGGCAGACTATGTATCTATGACCGTTGATAATTCGACAGGTGATCTCTATTACGCTACTGCCGATATATCGCCATCATCTTCAATTGAAAAATATCAGCCCGGAGCAGCGGCGCCTACCTTGGTGCATTCTTCTACAACTGACTTTTTTTCGGGACTGACGTTTAATAAAAACGACCATATGCTTTACGCTATAGACGAGAATGACTCTGACGTTTATTACTTTGTAAAAATAGATCCATCTTCGGGTAGTGTTACAAAATTATCTGCATTAAGTTTTCGCCCCAATACCGGATGCTTTTCTGCCGTTATGGACCCCTGCAGCAATAATTATATTTTTACATCAATAGTCGATACTGGAAACTTATCCACTTTTAACCTGATAAACACAAGTGGTGTACAGGTTAATCAGGATACAATACATGGCGTTTTTCAAGGCCTGGCAATTACCTATTAGCATGGAAAAAGCAAAGAGCGAAATATCTGAAGATTGCCTGCCGAGAAGGACTACTCCCGACCAGATTACCTGATGTACTCGGCCAATATCAGGACAACAGTGGTTAGAAACTACATTTATGAATAATAAAACAACTAAATCCAATAAGGGAGTAGAGATTAATTAAACTATATTTATACAAAATCAAAACGTTGTGAAGCGATTTTCACGGTTAATTATACAGCTTTGTGCCGTCCTCTTTTGGGGTGTTATGAGCACATCTGCGTATGCCCAGGAAATGAGGGAAGGTACCCTATTGATCTCCACCGATGCGGATTGTGTTGTGGCTTTTGATGGTGAAAGCCTGGGCGCTTTTAAAGCCAATGATGTAATGAAGAAAAAAGCAGACTTCGGGGAACATATCATCACCGCTACTTTCAATGATAACAGCACTGTAAAAAAGATCTTTGTTGTAAAAAGCACCGGCCAGGTGGTTATAAATATATCGCCGCCGTTAAAAGCTAATACGGGCACACTACCGGTTTCGGGCAATACCGTAAAAGGAAATGACAGCAGCGATAAATACGAATGGGCCATTACAAATGGTAAAAGAAACGGGTATGGAACCTGTCACTATGACAATGGTGATGAATATGAGGGGAACTGGCTAAACGACAAACCGAATGCCAGGGGTATCATGACATTTGCCAACGGCAACAAATATGACGGAGATTGGGTAAATGGGATACGCACAGGCCAGGCAACCTACTATTATACAAACGGCGACAGGTATGAAGGCGCTTATAAAAATGGAAAGAGAAACGGGACGGGTACGTTTTTTTATGCAGACGGCCATAGGTATGAAGGCGGCTGGCTAAATGGCGTAAAAAACGGTAAAGGAATTTATTATTACCCTGATGCCAAAAGATTTGAAGGAACATGGGAAAAT
Organism: uncultured Bacteroidota bacterium; assembly: GCA_903821975.1. Taxonomy (GTDB): domain Bacteria; phylum Bacteroidota; class Bacteroidia; order Chitinophagales; family Chitinophagaceae; genus Nemorincola. Next base: position 485 of record CAIJNJ010000532.1, on the reverse strand, counting down.
GATCTTAAAACCGGCAACGGCACCTTTTATTATCCGAATGGCGAACGTTACATTGGTACATGGACAGAGGGAGTGAAAGATAGTACCGGTATTTATTACTATGCAAATGGTAACCGATACGAAGGGCATTTCAACGAAGGCGAAAGAAATGGGAAGGGGATACTTTTTTATAAGAACGGTGACAGATATGAAGGCCATTGGAAAAATGATAAAAGAAGCGGGCATGGCGTATACTATTACCAGGATGGCGATAAGTATAAGGGCAATTGGGAAAATGATAAAGAGAACGGCTTAGGAACATTCACAGCTAACGGCAACAGATATGAAGGGAACTGGAGTAATGGCAAGAAAAACGGGCAGGGTACTTATTTCTATGCATCGGGTAGCAGGTATGAGGGTAACTACGTGGACGACAAAAAGAACGGGCAGGGTATATTTTACTGGATAAATGGCAGCAGGTATGAAGGGAATTTTACCGACGATCT
>CAIJNJ010000531.1 GCA_903821975.1 uncultured Bacteroidota bacterium | reverse complement strand
GTTTGTTATTATTTTTACTACGTTTGAATAGCCCCATATTTTTGTGTTTTGGTCGTTCTTAACCAAAGGTATGGCCGCTATTCAGGCAAAAAAGTTTCGGATAGTTGTGATATAATTTTAAAAAATGATTTTATTTACTCATAGTAAGAAAATTAAAAAGTGGTTATGATAAAAAAATTATAGCCATAATATTATTTTCCCGTGAGATTATTGGTCTATACTTTTTTCTTATGCCGGCGGTATGATTTTTGACTTTTGTTTCGCTTAACTTTGAGTGTATAAATTAACCAAAGCACCTAAAAAACTAATACTAAAAATTATGACACTGATACACATGCTCCCTGCATTACCTTATGCCTTTGATGCACTGGAGCCGCATATTGACGCCCAGACAATGCAGATACACCATGACAAACACCACCAGGCATATGTGGACAACCTGAACAAAGCTCTTGCAGGAACCGATGGTGAAGGAAAAACGCTTGAGGAACTAATGGATAATATCTCCGCGTATCCTGTTGCAGTGCGCAACAACGGTGGAGGGCATTTTAATCACACTTTATTCTGGAGCATACTCGGGCCGGGCAATACGCAGCCAACCGGTGAACTTGCAAAAGCAATTGATGAGGCATTTGGAACGCTCGACGCACTCAAGGAAAAAATGAATACGGCAGGCACTACACGTTTCGGTAGTGGCTGGGCATGGTTGTTGGTAAATGACGGGAAACTTTATGTAAGCTCTACGCCAAACCAGGATAATCCGTTGATGGATATTGCAGAGGTAAAGGGAACTCCAATACTTGGATTGGATGTATGGGAGCATGCCTACTACCTGAAATATCAAAACACACGCCCGGACTACCTGAAGGCGATATGGAATGTGATAAACTGGGACCAGGTAGCTATGCGGTATAAAGCAGCGCTTTAATTTTCAGATACAAAGCATAAAAAAAGGGAGTGCAGTTTGCATTCCCTTTTATTTATTATCAATGATGCGGATCTCTACACGGCGGTTCTTTTCACGGTCGTCGTCCGTTATTTCATCGGGAACGACAGGCTTGCTTCTCCCGAACCCGGTATACTTCAGGCGATTGGCGTCAATGCCTTTGCTGACCAGGTAATTGTAAATCTCTTTTGCACGATTAACTGAAAGGGTTGGCTCATTTGTTTCGATATCTAATGCATCCGGTGAGTTTCTTATACAGCAAACATGGCCCTCAATGCTTATTTTCAGTTTGGGGTTGGCAACCAAAACGGCATATAATTTTTCGAGTGTTGCAAATGATTCAGGCATTATGGTGTGCCGGTCTGGCGGGAAATAGACATTTTGCAAACGAAATACCGATCCGGCCTGCAACCGGTTAAGCTCATCTATATTCGTGATCGTTTTTTTACCTGTATCCTTTTTTGGAGTTGCTTTAGGCTTGACCGGTACTATCGTATTCCTAACCCTGTTATTGACTACAATATCTACTCTTCTGTCTACCGGAAACCCTTCTTTCGTCTTTTTGGCATCACGTTCTACTTCTCCTTTTCCCTCGCACATGGTAATATCGGCCGCATTAACATTATTTTTTACGAGGTAAGCTTTTACATTTTCGGCGCGCATAATGGAGAGATCTTTGTTGCGGCCTTCTGTGCCAAGAAAATCCGCATACCCTACGATCATTACTTTGCTGCCACTGAGAATTTTATCATTAAATATAAGCGCATCAATTTTGCTTTTCATGCCATTGTTCAATGCGGAAACACCTATATCAAAATATAGCTTAAAGGTATCCGTACCCCGCTGGGCGAAAACCGGTGCCAGGACAAACAAAAACAATATGGACAGCAATAGTTTACGCATAGAACTACTATACCATAAAGATATAGATTGATTTTCCCTTTAGTAAGTTATGAAATATAAATCATAAGTAAAAGCAAATTTCGTTTTTGGCATTCGTACGATGGGCTTACCCCATTCATAATTGTTACAGGCTTTTTTTTCTTACGGCCAAATACCCCAAATAGACAAAAGGTAAGTAAACAAGGAGATTCAGGATAGAAAACCACATCGGGTGGGGAAGAACTATGACATTATACAATCCCGCCAATGTTAATACAATGCCGACCACCAATGCGGGGCGAAGTGTAACCCTTCCGGATATTAGTGTGGCAATAATACCTGCAAGGAAAGAACTGATCACATAATTAACCAGGAGAAACAATAATGCACTTTCTGGCATTTGTTTCATTGCCTTTGCAAGGGAGTCGGCATCATACAGGTCTGTCCCCGGTGGCAATGGATACATATGGTGTATCGCCATTTCCCCAAGAGTGATCAATATCATTCCTGACATTGCTCCTACAACTACCGGAAGTACATACTTCGTTATTTGCATGGCCGTAATTTTGTACGGTAAAGTTAGGGCTAAACTAGTCATGTGGGTAATAAGTAGTAATATTATATTCGCTGAATAATTATCTCATTTTTCTATTTTCGCTGCCATGGTACACCAGATACTTAAAGATAAGCCTACAAAGCTCTTTGTAATTCTTACTTCATTCTTTGTCGCCAATGCGCTTATAGCAGAATGCATAGGGGGCAAACTATTTTCACTGGAACAGGTGTTTGGCATGGCGCCGCATCCTTTCTCATTGCTGGGAGAGCAGGGGTTGACCTTCACGCTCACATGCGGCGTATTGCTTTGGCCATTGGAATTTATCATGACCGATATTGTCAATGAATATTTTGGCCCGAAAGCGATACGGCGCATATCATATATAGCCATTGCGCTGATCAGCTATGCTTTCTTTATGTTCTACATCGCGATCAAGGCCCCGGCAGATACGAGATTCTGGACAGGCAGCCAGGCAGACCAGGGTGTTCCGGATATGCAGGCTGCGTTTTCAAATATTTTCGGGCAGGGCATGTGGATCATCGTGGGGAGCCTCATCGCATTTCTTGTAAGCCAACTGGTGGATGTATGGATCTTTCACCGGATAAAAAGAGTGACAGGCGAAAAACATGTTTGGCTCAGGGCCACGGGCTCTACGATCATTTCCCAACTGGTAGATAGCTTCATTGTGCTGTTCATTGCATTCAAGATAGGTAAGGGCTGGTCCTACCAAAGGGTAATAGCGATAGGGTTGATGAACTATGCTTATAAATTCACAATGGCAATAGTACTTACGCCGCTTATCTATGCAATAGAAAAATGGATAGAACATTACCTGGGGCATGAAACCACCACCCGGATGAAGCAAGCAGCTATGGGTAAAACAAACGAATAGATAACCACTTTGAGTAACATCGGCTTGAAAGAAAAAACCGGGAGCGCACACTCCCGGTTTTTCTTTTTTTGAAACAGTATTTGTTTCGTTGGCTTTTACTTACTAATTCTTCTTTTTATTACCACCTAAGCGGTAACCTACTGATACTTGTAATGAAGGGCTCTTATAAAGCTGGTTTGAAATTAGTTTATCTCCTTGTGATGATCCGTTATTCCAGAGTGTTTGCACATTTCGGAAATCCAGGGTTACGTTTGGTGATACCTGGTAGGAGATCCCTAATAAATAGCCCAGTCCAAACCTTGAGTTGAAATCATCAGGTTGAAGCTTGGGTGCATTGTCATTGCCCTGGGCCGATACGATTATAGGAGTGTTTGTATTGGCAGGTTGTGGTGCTGCACCTGTATTAATAGCGAAAGCATATACGAGGTTACCACCTACATAAAAGTTGAAATGACTCATACAGTAGTGTATGGACACCGGAAGCTCTATACTATGTAATGTAGAGAAAGTATAGGAAAGCGGTTGCAGCGTCTTGCTATACTGGCCACCACCTATCGGGGTATAAGTATAGTAGTTGTCACTTAACGAGTAGTCATTATTGATGCGGTGGAAATATTTCAATTCTGTAAGGATGCTCAGGGTTTCGCTGAATATAAAGTTGCCCGTGAATCCAAACTGGAATCCTTTAAAGCTGTTTGGGCCAAAGAAGGTACCATTGATACCTGCGGTGAGGCCTGCGGCAAACTGTGCGCCTGCTGCATGGAATTTAATATCATTAAAGGTGGCGGTAAGTTTTTCAATTGTGGATGTACCGCTTCCTTTTGAGCTTACCTGGTCTTCTTTTATGCCCATAGCACTTTTCCCTGTTGCTGATGTGGTCGCTCCGGGTAATATTTGTGTGCTGGCATTGGCTTGAGTAGCTTCATCATTTTCCGTGATATTGGAAGCCAATCCTTTCCTGGAGCCGTTAGGAAGGTTATGGTTAGGATCATTGTTGATGCCTAGCTCTTCGCATACGGGCTCAATGGAGATAGTATCTAACTTGAAATAACCTTCAGTTGGCGAGGTCTTTACATAGTGTTCTGACATCACAAGCCTATCCATTATTTTTTTGCCCATTTTCACTGCAGCAACTTCTTTCTTAACGATGGGGGTATTATCGGCACCCTGACCCGGTTTTGTATTTTTAGGAGAAACGGCCTGCCGGATATCATTAGTTGCATCAGCCTTTTTAGTGTTGTTATTTGCAGTTGCCAATGGTATTCCCGTATTGATCGTTTTAGCAACAGGCGCTGTGGGCGCATTTCTTACGGAAGAGATGTTACTGCTTAAAGGAAGTTTTCCTGTAAGTGTTTTTTCATGCCTGTTTTTATTATGATCATTATCGTCAGATTTCGAATCGAAGAAACCTGCAGCAGCAGGGGTGCTGTTGGATGCAAGAGCGGTATTATTCTTTGCCCTTTTCTTACTTATTGGTATCGTATTGTTAGTACTAATAGTGTTGTGTGCCACTTTGTTAGCCGGCTTGTTTGTTAATGCAATTTCTTTAGCGTTGTGCTCAGTATTTTTTGTGCCATCAGTGTTTTGTGAGTGCATAGCAACTGTCGCTGCACTATTATTATTTGCTAAAGGCGTAGTAGAAGGCTTATCTGAAGCTAATTGCTTGTTACGTTCATTTGCTGCTGCGGCCAACTGCTGTATGAACTGCCTGTTTTTTGCGATCTGTTGTTTTTTATTATTCTCGCTGTTCTTGTGTCCCGCAGCAGTTTTGGTACTTGCCGGTACTTTAATAGTAACGGTAGCGTGGTCGTCGTTTTGTGTATTTGTATTCTTATCTGAAGATATTTGTTTTGAGTTAGTGATCGAATTATTATTATCTGCTGCAGCGCCTGGAAGATTAGCGGCTAAGTCATCATTATTGTTACTGGTCTTTATATACGTAGCTAACATATAGCCGCCTAAGCTTATCGCAGTCACAAGGACAAGCACAGCTATAGCGCTCATCATACGGCGCCAATATACAAACCCCGGCCTGATTTGGGGCATTTCTTTGTCGAGCAGGTCACGCATTTGTAACCATGCGCCAGTGCGCTCGTTTTCCTCTACTCCTCCCAGTCGCTGCCGAACGAGGTCGTCTATGTTTACGAAATTTTTATCCATTTGGATAAATTTTATTTTATAAATGTTAAACTCAATTCACCGTTATCAAAAATTACATTTTCCAATGCAATTCCATTTTTTCAATTTTATCTTTCAATATTCTTCTTCCTTCAGACAAATGCCATTTCGACGTTCCTTCACTGATGCCTAAAATATTTCCTATCTCTTTGTGTGTAAAGCCTTCCATCACATACATGTTAAATACGGTTCGGGTGGCATCAGGTAAAGAGTGCACTAATTTGATCAATTGGTCATAATACAATTTGTCTGC
>CAIJNJ010000530.1 GCA_903821975.1 uncultured Bacteroidota bacterium | reverse complement strand
TGGAACAACTCAAAACGGCTTTAGCCAAAATTACTTGCGGGGGAAATATTCAAAAGCTATTTTAGTAACACTTAAAAAAAGCATCGTGCCATATTCGAAAGTAATGTTGCACTACATATGGGCTACAAAAGCGAGAGCACCTATTATTTCAAAGGAGCTGAAACCATTGCTGCTCAACCATATAAAAGAAAACAGCTTCAATAAGGAAATTCATATTGACTGCTTAAACTGTGTTGAAGAACACATCCATCTTCTAATCTCACTGGGTACGGAACAAACTATTTCAAAGATCGCAATGCTCATAAAGGGCGAATCCTCTCTTTGGGTAAACCGACAAAAAATTATCCAGCAAAAATTTGAATGGCAGGATGATTATATCGCTTTGTCGGTAAGCCAATCGGCAATCTCAAAGGTGCGTGAATACATTGCAAACCAGGAAGAGCATCATCGCAAGAAGACCTTTACAGAGGAGTACGAGGAGTTTATGAAAGCGCACGGGTTTGGTACGAGTAGTTTTGGCTAAAGCCGATCGTGTTATCCTTTCTTGTCTCCCTCGGCCTGAAGGCCGGGGCAACTGGTTTGGTACGAGTAGTTTGGGCTAAAGCCGATCGTGTTATCCTTTCTTGTCTCCCCCGGCCTGAAGGCCGGGGCAACTGGTTTGGAATGAGTAGTTTGGGCTAAAGCCGATCGTGTTATCCTTTCTTTTCCCTCGGCCTGAAGGCCGGGGCAATTGGGGTCGGAAATTTTATGTCTATAGACTTACCTTATTACTTGGCATGCTTTCATTCCATAACCGGTCGAGGGCGGTGACTATGTATACACATTGTTTGCAGTGCTTTGCATCAGGGTCGGTATATTCCATGCCCTGCTGGATAGAAACTATCCGGTCGCAAGACGATCATTGAGCTCTACCGGATTGGGGTACGTGGTTATTTGCCGAAAAGCTGCTCAGCCAGCGTGCTGAAAAGAGCCATTGACGACACCATGGAAACAGGCTATTACCATAGCGACCTGCTGCGCCATGCGCTGATTGCAGATACCGGTAAAGTGCCGGCCACCCTGAGCCAGATGTCTGACCGGGAAATGCAGTTTTTACGGCTTATCTGTGATCCGGAAGAGTTTACTTATGACAAGATAGGGATGATGATGGGGGTAACCAAGCGAACGGTGGACGGCTACAGGGAGACATTAGGCAATAAGTTCGACATAAGATCGAAAACGGGGCTTGTGCTCTTTGCCATAAAGCACGGTCTTGTGAAGTTATAGATAACTGCTATTCCACTATAATTGCAGTGGTTTTATGGAGTACGCCCAAAAACTTACCTTTGCAATCCTTTGATAACTATCAGTCTAAATTTCAATAACAAATTATATAAACATGAATAACGCCTATTTCGATTTTGCCGAACCAAAGAACGAGCCGGTACTCAGTTACGCCCCGGGCAGTCACGAACGTAAAGCTTTATACAAAGCACTGGCTGAAATGAAAAGCCACCCGCGTGATATACCAATGTATATAAACGGGGAAGAGGTGCGTAGCGGCAAAAAGAAAGAGATCCGTCCGCCACATGAAACGGCGCATTTGCTGGGGCATTTTCATGCATCGGACGAACAGCATGTGCATGATGCAATCGATGCGGCTCTTACAGCAAGAGAAAGCTGGGCAGCTACAAGCTGGGAGCACCGTGCATCCATATTTATGAAAGCGGCTGAACTGCTGGCTACAAAGTACCGCTTCAGGATGAATGCAGCCACTATGCTGGGGCAGAGCAAGAACGCATACCAGGCAGAGATAGACAGCGCCTGTGAGCTCATAGATTTTCTGCGTTTTAACGTGCACTTCCTGAGCCAGATATACAAGCAGCAGCCATTATCGCCCCAGGGCATGGACAACCGTATGGAGTACCGCCCGCTGGAAGGGTTCGTACTGGCAGTAACGCCGTTCAATTTTTCGGCAATAGGCGGTAACCTGCCCACGGCGCCGGCAATGTGTGGTAACGTAGTAGTGTGGAAGCCTGCAAATACGCAGGTATATTCGGCAAGTGTGTTTATGGAGATACTGATAGAAGCAGGATTGCCAAAGGGTGTTATCAATCTCATCTATCCATCTGGCCCGGTAGTGGGTGATATCTGTTATGCGCATCCTTACTTTGCAGGCGTGCATTTTACGGGTTCTACCGGTGTGTTCCAGAGCATGTGGAAGAGCATAGGAGCAAACATTGCAAGGTACAAATCGTATCCGCGGATAGTGGGTGAAACAGGTGGTAAGGACTTTGTGTTCGTGCACCCGTCTGCAAATACAGATGCTGTTGTTGCAGGCCTGGCACGCGGCGCGTTTGAGTACCAGGGGCAGAAATGCTCTGCAGCTTCGAGGGCTTACCTGCCATCTAATCTTGCAGAGAAGATAAAGGAAAAGCTGGTTGCAGAACTGAAAACAATGAAGATGGGCGTGGTAGATGATTTTACCAACTTCATCAACGCGGTGATCGATGAAAAATCGTTTGAGAGCATTTCTAAGTATATAGACAATGTAAAGAACAGCAATGGCGCTGCGAAGATACTTTGCGGTGGCAAGTGCGACAGGTCGAAAGGATGGTTTGTAGAACCAACGGTGATAGAAACAACCGACCCGGGTTATGTGACGATGTGCGAAGAAATATTTGGCCCGGTACTTACCATTTATGTGTATGAAGCAGATAACTGGATACAGACAATTGATGTGCTGGACAATACCTCGCCTTATGCACTGACAGGTGCAATATTCGCGCAAGACAGGCATGCGATAGAATATCTTACCAAGGCCTTAGTGAACAGCGCGGGTAACTTCTATATCAATGATAAGCCAACAGGCGCAGTTGTGGGCCAGCAGCCATTTGGCGGCGCGCGTGCATCAGGCACCAATGATAAAGCAGGATCGATCCTTAACCTTTACCGCTGGCTGAGTGCAAGGACCATTAAAGAAACGTATGTGCCACCAACGGATTACAGGTATCCTTTTCACCAGGCTGATTAAATTATTAAGTCAAAAGTTAAAAGTCAAAAGAAAAAAGTTGGGAGCTGTTGAGAAATGGCTCCCTTTTTTATTTATTGAAGAATGTCATGGCTTTGCCTATGCCTTGTGTGGCAAAGCACTCGATAGCTTCAATGCTTTTGAGTAAGGTTTCTTTTACAACAGGTACTTCGGAAGGTTTCCATTTGCCGAGTACAAATTCTACCTGGCGGCCTTTGGGGAAATCATTACCTATACCGAAACGGAGACGGGGATATTTATCGGTCATAAGCATTAACTGGATATTTTTCAGGCCGTTGTGCCCGGCGTCACTGCCGGATGCGCGCAGGCGAAGGGTGCCTAGTGGTAGCGCCAGGTCATCTACAAGCACCAGCATATTTTCAATGGGTATCTTCTCTTTATCCAGCCAGTATTTTACGGCTTTGCCGCTGAGGTTCATGTAGGTGGTGGGCTTTATAACGATGAATGTGCGCCCTTTCCACTTTACCTCTGCCATAAATGCATGACGGTCTAAAGCATAGCTACCACCGTTCTTTATTACAAAGGTATCTGCCACCTCGAAGCCTATATTGTGGCGGGTAGCATCGTATTCCATGCCTATATTTCCTAATCCGACTATGAGGAACTTCATAGTGCAAATTAAGTCAAAAGTTAAAACCTGCCCGCCGGTAGGCAGGGTCAAACCAAAAAAATATGGAAAAGAGGAAGTGAAATGGATTTTTTCGCCAATTGGCGCCATTACATAAACACTAATGCCCCTAATAGACTACATCCAATCCCTGGTAAAATGTAGTGGTGGTGTCATGCTGAACGATAGCTCCCGACATATCCACCTGGTACAAGATAAAACTATGGATGTTGTTGGTCGTAGTGGATATAATATACCTGTTTGTGCATGGATCTAATGTGGCTGAATACACGTCCGCATTTACAATAGCCCCGAGGTTTACCACCGTATTAATAGTGCCTGCGGCGGGGTTTACTTTTATGAAGCTGTAGGTAACGGTGTCGGCATTCAATTGCATCCCATAAAGCATATTGTCATTTTTGTTGAACCGCAGTTCCAGCAGGTTGATCCCGCCGGTACCAGATGCAACAACGGTAGCCGATGATGCGCCGGGGTGGTATTTCTCAACATAGAACGACGGATAAATCCCAGTAACGAAGTACATATCGCCACTGGTGTTATCTACCGCAATATTGGGAGCGCTGAACAGTTCCCTGTCAAAAGGATGGGCAGGAGTTACCAGGCTCGTGGCCGAGAATGTGCTTGATGTTGTAGTCAATTCGGCCAGTTTGCCCGTCTTTATACAGTATAGTTTATTAGTTGCGCTATTATATGTAATGGAAGAATACGATGATGTATCGGCAGGAGCAAAGGCTGTTGTAGTACCGCTCGCATCTATTTTATACAGATTACTGGTGCCAAAGACATAATAGCAATTATCGGAAGTATTAAAGGCGGCCTGGTTTGTAAAAATAAGACTGCCGGTGAATGAACCGAATGCGGCCATACTGCCTGTTGTGGCATTAATGATCCCGTGATTGCAGGTATAACTTGCGCCGCTATACATAGTGTCTACACGGGCTGTATAGCCATGCAGGGTAGATGAGCAGGAGGTCGTTTTATTGGTTTTTT
>CAIJNJ010000529.1 GCA_903821975.1 uncultured Bacteroidota bacterium | reverse complement strand
GGTGCAAAAGTATAAAAAAATACCGATTGCAGATCACATTTTACGCACACTTTATTAGAATATCCGGAGCAGGATCAAAGAACTAAACCGCAAACGCAGCAAATCTATATATGTTTAAAATGCTTAATAATGAATGTATTTATAAACCTATATATAGCAAATTGCTCATTTGGGGATAATTATTTGCCTAATTTTGCGCAAACGGATAAAACTGTCCGCAACTGTATTACTTTTTTCGCACTTTTGCGATTATTATAAAATTACCGCCATAATGAGTTTTTTAGGCTTTTTTAAATTTCTGACACAGGAAATTGCAATAGATCTTGGCACTGCCAATACACTTATCATACATAACGACCAGGTTGTAGTGGATGAACCATCGATAGTAGCTATAGACCGTACTACAAATAAAATAGTAGCAGTTGGGAAGAAAGCTATGATGATGCATGAGAAAACGCACGAAAATCTTAAAACCATCCGTCCGCTAAAAGACGGGGTGATCGCCGATTTTAATGCTGCTGAAGGAATGCTTCGTGAAATGATAAAGCTGGTTTACCCAAAGAAACCGATGTTCCCGCCAAGCTGGCGCATGGTTATTTGTATACCTTCAAGCATAACAGAGGTAGAAAAAAGAGCCGTGCGCGACTCTGCCGAGCAGGCGGGTGCCAAAGAAGTATATATGATACATGAGCCAATGGCAGCAGCGCTGGGTATAGGTATAGATGTAGAAGAACCTACCGGCAATATGATCATAGACATTGGTGGTGGTACAACCGGTATTTCTGTAATAGCCCTTGCTGGCATAGTTTGCGATCAATCCATACGTATAGCCGGAGATGAATTTACCGGGGACATTATGGAAGCAATGCGCCGTTATCACAGCCTGATGATAGGTGAGCGTACAGCAGAACAAATAAAAATACATGTAGGCTCCGCACTGAAAGAACTGGATAACCCACCCGATGATATTGCTGTAAATGGCCGCGATCTTGTAACGGGTATACCAAAGCAGATCATGGTATCTTACCAGGAAGTAGCTGAAGCACTTGATAAATCTATTTTCAAAATAGAAGAAGCTATTTTGAAAGCATTGGAAAGTACACCACCTGAACTTGCTGCCGATATTTATCGCCGCGGATTGTACCTTACGGGTGGCGGTGCATTGCTTCGCGGATTGGACAAACGTATATCACACAAAATAAAATTGCCGGTACATGTTGCCGATGATCCGTTGCGTGCGGTAGTGCGCGGCACCGGCATGGCGCTGAAGAATATTGCCAGGATGCCCTTCCTGATGAAGTAATTTTTGCAAATTCATAAAGACGTGCGCAATTTTATACTCTTTATACGCCGCTTTTTTAATCTCATATTATTTCTCCTTTTAGAAATAATATGTATCGTACTTATAGAGCGCACGAATACTTTGCAGGGTAACGATATTGTGAGCTCAGCCAATATGGTCTCCGGGATCATCTATAAAAAGCAGAGCGATGTTGTTTATTATTTCGGGCTGCGCAAAATGAATGACAGCCTGTTAAATGAAAACGCACGCCTGAGAAGACAAATAGACGAGGTCCGTACTCTTGATACGTTGAAAGACAGCCTGGTGCACCGGAAAATAAACCCTATTGATTCTTCGTCACACATAGTCCGGTATGCTGATTATATATACCGTACTGCGCGCGTTATCAATAACTCTACTACTGCAAGTGACAATTATATTACACTGGACAGGGGTTCGAAAGACGGCATCAGTAAAAACATGGCAGTCATATCGGGTACCGGTATTGTTGGCCGAGTGGAGCACGTTTCTCCTCATTATTCAAGCGTACTGTCGATATTGAGCTCCAAGCAAAAAGTAAGTGCAAAACTGAAAGACGGTACCAATGGATATATTATCTGGGATGAAAAGCAGCCTGATGTGCTCATCATGACTGATGTGCCACAGCAAGCGAGGGTAAAAAAAGGAGATTCTGTTTATACGGCTATCTTCTCTATATTTTCTCCTGATATACTTATTGGTACAGTTTTGAAAACGGAAACCGTGAAGAAAAATGCTATGCAGCTTATATACCTGCAATCATCTACTAATTTTCACAAACTGCAGTATGTTTATGTGATTGAAAATAAAATGATGGTTGAAAAAAAACAGCTTGAAGATTCTACCGGGAAAAAGTAAAAGACAATGAACGTTTATTTAAAAAATACTTTACGTTTTTGCATTATCATACTGTTACAGGTACTGATACTCAATAAGATCACGTTGCGGTGGTGGAGCGAACCATCAGGCTTCCCTGTGTTTATACCCTATGTTTACCCGTTGTTCATTTTGTTGTTGCCTTTTGAAACACCGGTGTGGGCTTTGCTCATAATGGGGTTTATACTTGGCACAACCGTTGATTCTTTCATGAATACTGCAGGTATGCATGCCTGTGCTACAGTGCTGATTGCTTACCTGCGCACCAATGTACTTAGTGCCTTATTGCCACGCAACCTATCTGAATATGCCGGACAACACCCATCTATAAGAAGCATGGGGTGGATGCCGTTCCTCGTTTACAGCGCATTCCTCATTGTGCTTCATCATTTTGTATTCTTTACCATAGAGTTATGGAGCCTGTCCAACTTTGGTTTCCTGTTACTTAAAATAGTCGCTTCATCCATTACCTCTATGTTATTTATAGTAGTATACCTTTTGCTTTTTACCCGGCAAAGTACATCAAGGATATAAGATCAATTAATCGAGTGGTATTACTGTATTGAATATTACCGCATACCCGGTTATCGCTAAATCAGGTCTTAGCCAGTTTACTGATACTTGCCCACCGGTATTGACTATGCACGTTACATGCTTGATCCAAGCAATTCCCAAATCGTCCTTTATGAGGTTTGCAGCAAAATAATATCCTGTGAAATAAGCATTATTATTAGGGATGTACCCCGCAGGTAGTGTTCCCATTAACGAATATATAGCGGTAGGAGATGCCGGGAAATTCTGTGCATTAGCAGAAGAAAGAAAGCTTCTTATATGCAGCGTATTGGTAACAAAATTCTTTTTATAATAAATGGTACCTGTAACTCCCCCATCTGCTGCGAGCGTGTTTACTACAAGTGAGTTCCATGCGCTCTCCCTGTTGTTATTCCCAAAGCCTGTTCCAAACGGAGCCAATTCGCTTAACAAAAAGTGAGTGCTGTCATCGGCAGTACCTATTGGTTGTGCTACAAGTGTTATATAAGTATCCAATATCACATTTGGTGTACTGCCATCATTATATGTTAAAGGACTGGCGCTGGTATTTACCTGCATATATGCGGCGTATAGACTCTCGTTAATACCGAGCAGGCCGCCGGCATTTACTTTGACCATATTCCCCTGGTAAAAGATCCATCCATCTGTTATGGCGTAATTATAAGTTGTGCCGGTTGCCAGGCTCTTTGTGATAACACAGCCACTGACAACGAATGGCCCACTGCCACCCATAGTTGTAAGCGCATATACAGATTCTGTGTAGGCAGTTTGTAAATAGTCAAGCTGGTCTTGGGTGAGCGGGAAGCCGCCCGGTTTTGTAAAATCAATACTCTTCATCGAGATTTGTTTATGGTTTAAAAAGTTTGTACAGTATAATTGTTTTTACTCACTAACCTATATTTATCAATTATAGCTTTTAACCTGTGTATGTCATACCCTGTTGCAGCAGTTACAGCCACAGGCACCATCACTATAAATTGCGCCCCCAGCGTGTAAATTTCCAGGCTGGTATATAATGGTACCGGATCAGGTGCAGGAATTACAGAGCTTCCTATCTCGCTTACAAGGTCTAGATATAATGGCTTATCCTCGTCTGCCAGGTATATGAAATCAGGGTCAACATAAGGGCCGTCTGTGATATAGATACCTCGTGCAACCGGATCAAAAACGTCATTGAGCACCGCCTGCAGATAACACACTTGTCCGCTATGAGATAGGACATACAAATTGTTTGTTCTGTTTGTGGTAAACAAGCCTTTCAAATAAGCTACCGGGCTTACTAATGCCTGCAGCCAGGCAAGCTGTACAGGTTTCCGTAACCGGACAGGGGTCAATAGATTCGGCAAGCCCGAACTGCTGTAATCAATATCATAAACCGACATAAAGTATACTTATCAATAGTTTCAAAAGTTAAAGAGTGTATGGCGCGTACGTTATGTTAGCATTAAAGTATGTAGCATCCAGTTTCATATAGCCGGCATCAGGTACGTATTGTGTTGTTATTGGCAGGTATGGGGTTGCTCCGTAATTTGCCTGCACAGTCACCGGCTGACCAATGATGACACCGGGTATGGCTTGTAAAGCGGCTATCATACTATTCAACATAAATACACCATTGAATGGCGGGTTATCCAAAAAAGCGTTCATCGCATCCAATATCGGTGTCGTTTCTGTGCCATCTACTCTGCTGCCATCGGCATTAAGTATCAGCGGGTCGTAAAAAATGTTGAGCGCCAGTTGCAGGTTGTCAGCATTACCACTTGTACATTGCAACCTTACACCCGCGTCTTTTATTTTTGCCATGTACGCAGTAAAGGCCGTTAGTTCACCACTACTCAGCGGAGAAAGCGAGCCACTAACAAGCTTTGCTACTTTTATTCTTAACAGGTTCACCAATTCCACTGCAGCGGCATTACTTATTATAAGAACAGTCGGGTCAACAGGCGGAACTATCGCGTACACATCACTGTCCGGTGGTAACGCTATTCCATACTGGAATGCCTTTGCCATACTTACATACCATTGCAGGCTGTGGGGTTTTTGTGTCGCAATAATTCCGGCCACTTCATTTTTGTGTGTATCAAATAGGTTTTCTAAAGTCCATTGGCAAGCGGCCACTATATAGGTCCATAAATACCAGATCGCTGTTCCGCTTGTACTTGTCAGTAACGGGCCCAATACAGTGTCACTTTGAACACTGGTCACTATCCCAGATTGTATCTCTGCTATACTTCTTGCCATTTTTATTCTTTTATGATTATCAATATTCTGCGCCTATAGTAATGAAGCCCGGGTTTTTAATATTATTGTACTCGGCCAGTATCCAATCCGCGCTCCGGTTTATATTACTAGCCCTGAAGTCATCTATATCCCCAACATATCCTTGCCAGAACCCATCCAGCCCCAGGCCGAATCTGAAGACCTGGTTATTGAAGTTCCAGGCGCCTGAGGTTACAGTGCCATTTACAGTGCCATCTAGATAGAACGTACATGTACCACCGCTATTAAATACAATTGCGAGGTGATGCCAGTTACCATCTGCAATTACAGTAGTGCTATTTATAGACCAGGCGGTGAAAGCAGTGTTAGGTTTCATCGCGATAGATATACATCCTTCATGAAGGAATGCCATGAGCCCGTTTGCACTTCCGCCGCCGTCCACACGTCCCCAGATATATTCGTTATGAACATCATTAACAGTTGTTTTTATCCAGCTGCTCCAGGTGCCTATAGTACTATCCAGGGTAGCGCTACTCGGTACTTGTATATAGTCCGCCCCGGATGCTGCAAAATTCGCGCTGCCATTAACTATACCCGGATTTGCCGTAGCACCATTTAGTACACCATTATTCCCATTTGTAGTAGCATCATTAGCAGATAATAAAGTACCATCAGGGAAATGTAGTACCATTTTAAAATTAGCATCCCAAACACTACCCAGTGCTCCGCCCTGGAATGTACTTATAGTTGTATCGCC
>CAIJNJ010000528.1 GCA_903821975.1 uncultured Bacteroidota bacterium | reverse complement strand
TTCTGCAGCAGTTATTGCCAGCGGAGACAAGACCGCTAATGATATCTACAATAAGTTCAACAAAACGGCAATGACCGCGTTTCCCCAGCTTTCTAAGGAGGAAATAGACGCGATTCTTAATTACGTAGATAATTTTAAAGCCCCTGTAGCTACTACGCCTACACCTACACCCGGCGGTGAGCCAACTGAGACTAATGGCTGGTTATATACTATTATCACTTTATCGCTTTTAGTGCTGGTTGTTATCCTGTGGAAAGCTAACCAGGGCCTGAAACGCGCTTCAAATGAAGTAGAAGGCGTTCCTAACCAGAAAGAAATACCATTATACAGGAGCAAATTCGTTATCGCTATAGTTTCTATCGTTCTTTTCATCATGGCAGGTTACTGGCTGGTGAATGGTGCTGTTAACGAAGGCCGCCAGCAGAACTATCAGCCGCTGCAACCAATTTTCTACTCGCACAAAGTACATGCCGGTATCAACCAGATCAACTGTCTTTACTGCCACGCAGGCGCTGAAAAGAGCCGCCAGGCTATGATACCTTCTACTAACATTTGTATGAACTGCCATAAACAGATCAATTTATACAGTGGCGAAGGCGAACATCCGCTGGTTACTGCAGAAGGCAAGCACATCAACGGTACAGAACAGATCCAGATGCTTTACAAATATGCCGGCTGGGATCCCGCTAAGAAAGATTACAACCGTGATGCACAGGGCAATATCCTTGCTACACCTATCCAGTGGGTTAAAATACACAACCTGCCTGATCACGTTTATTTCAACCACTCACAGCACGTAAAAGTTGGCCAGGTACAGTGCCAGCGCTGCCATGGCGATATCCAGGAAATGGATGAGGTTTATCAGTTTGCTCCGCTCTCTATGGGCTGGTGTATCAACTGCCACCGCCAGACAGAGGTGCAGTTCAACAACAATAATTACTACAGTATTTTTGAGAAATACCACGAAGAGCTTAAATCAGGCAAGCGTACAGGTGTAACAGAAGCAGAGATGGGCGGTACAGAATGCCAGAAATGCCATTATTGATCTGGAATTGGGAATTAGGTGTTTGGAATTTGGATTGAATAGTAAAACAACAATCGGTTGAATTTGGAAGGCAGGTAAATTGCTTTCGACTTTCGACTAATGACTTTAGACTTTTTTTAGAATTTTGAATTTGCAATATGAGTCAAAAACAATATTGGTCGGGCCCGGAAGAACTCAGTAGAATCTCTGCTAACGTAGAAGTTGCGGATAATGAGTTTAAGGAAGAGTTGCCGTTCGATCTGAGCGATAACATATTCGGCGCCACTACGCCCCGCCGCGACTTTTTGAAGTTCTTAGGTTTCAGCACTTTGGCAGCTACACTTGTTGCCAGTTGCGAAATGCCGGTACGTAAAGCTATCCCTTATGCTATCAAGCCAGAGGATATTGTGCCAGGTGTTCCTAACTATTACGCATCTACTTTTGTTGACGGTGGCGATTATTGCCCTATCGTTATCAAAACAAGAGATGGCCGTCCTATCAAGGTAGAAGGCAATGAAATGTCATCTATCACAAAAGGTGGTACATCGGCAAGGGTGCAGGCTTCTGTATTGAATTTATACGATAAGGCACGTATCCGTCACCCATATTCTGATGGTAACGAAGCTACATTTGATGCTATTGACCGTATGGTGAAAGAAGGTATCGGCACTAAGCCCGGCTACCTCGTTACCGCATCAGTCCTCAGTCCTACTACTAAAGAGATCATTTCCCTTTTCCTCGCAAAATACCCGAATGTGAAGCACGTGGTTTACGATGCATTCTCTTATTCAGGTATGCTGCTGGCTAATGAAGCGTGCTACGGCAAGCGCACATTGCCTTCTTATCATTTCGATAAGGCAAATACAATAGTAAGTTTAGGTGCCGACTTCC
>CAIJNJ010000527.1 GCA_903821975.1 uncultured Bacteroidota bacterium | reverse complement strand
CTTATGGTGGTATTGCCGGCGGTGTTCACCTCTTCCCATTCCGAACAGAGAAGTTAAGCCCGCCATGGCCGATGGTACTGCACAACAATGCGGGAGAGTAGGTAGCTGCCATATTCTTTTAAAACCTTTACATTAATTTGTAAAGGTTTTTTTATGCCCATACCTCAATGGATGGTACTGCACAATCCCGATAGCTATCGGGAGGAGAGTAGGTAGCTGCCATACCTGCCTGCCGGTAGGCAGGTTCTTTTAAAAACCTTTACATTAATTTGTAAAGGTTTTTTTATGCCCGGATATTAAGACACTGGAAAGCTTGCCTGCCGGTGGGCATACCGTTTTATCATTCCCTGCCCCACATTTTATCTCTTTAAAAATATTTTCTCCAAAAATTTGTTTGGTAACTTAAAAGTTACCTATATTTGCGTAACTTAAAAGTTACTTATTATGGAGCAAACAATCAGACACACCGTATTCTATAATCATCCTCCGGCAGATGTGTGGGAATACCTGACAAAGCCGGAATTGGTAGAACAATGGCTCATGAAGAGCGACATACAGCCGGTACTGGGTCACGAGTTCTCATTCACAACCAAACCCCTACCTCAATTCAATTTTGACGGCATAATGAAATGCAGGGTCATTGAGGTAGTACCGATCAAAAAACTGGTTTACACCTGGCAAGGAGGTATGAACGGAGCAGTAACACTGGACTCTATGGTGGAATGGACACTGACCGAGAAAAACGGGGGCACAGAACTATTGCTGGAGCATACTGGGTTTAATGAAGTAAGCGCAGTAGCGTTTGGCCCGATGAATGAAGGATGGAGAAGAAACATCAATAAAATAAGCGAACTACTAGATCAAAAAAATGGCAACACAAACGCTTGACGCATTCCAGGTGATAGCAGATCCCAGCAGGCGGCATATACTGCATATGCTGTCGCAAGACCGGATGACCATTAATGCTCTTGCTGAGAATTTTGATATGAGCCGCCCTGCAGTATCAAAACACGTGAAGGTATTATACACGGCCGGCTTCATATCTATAGAGGATATAGGCAGGGAAAGATACTGCTCGCTAAAACAGGATGGCTTTGTAGCGCTGAAAGACTGGATGGCATACTATGATAAATTCTGGGCAATAAAACTCAACAAACTAGGTGCATTATTAAATAACAAACAAAAAAAATAAACAATGAACAACACAAACTACAACTGTACATTCACAGTAAAGAACACACCGCAGGAAGTATCAGACAACATCTGCAAAGTAAACGAATGGTGGGGGAATGCAGAAGGCAGCACCACCAAACTGAATGATGAATTCATATACCGCGTAGGTACTACATGGGTAGCATTCAGGATAACAGAAATGACAACGGGCAAACGAATAGTATGGCAAGTCACTGACTGCGAGTTGCCCTGGCTCAAGGACCACAAAGAATGGAAAGGCACAAAAGTAGTGTTTGACATAAGCCCTGTAAAAGACGGAACACAACTGAGTATGACACATGAAGGGCTGACACCCCAGGTGGAGTGTTACGAAAATTGCAAAATAGGATGGAACCACTATGCAGGCAACAGCCTGAAAAACCTTATAACAACAGGTAAGGGAATACTGGAGAAACCCAAGGAAAAACAATAAGGGTAGGTAGTTTGCTTTTTTTCAAAACCTTTGCAAATTATGTAAAGGTTTTTTTATGCCGGTACCATTCCTGATTAAAGGAGAAGATTATGGTGCAACAACATTAAAGGATCCGGAAACTACGGTAGAGTCTTTACAGGTGAAACTGATCGTTCCGGTGAGGTTAGGGGATACAGCGGTGATAATAACGGTTCCATGGGCGGAATTGCGCATTGAGTCTGCCGGCAGGGACGCTACCTGGTTATAATAGGCTCCTGCAAGCACGCCATCGAGCGTATAAGTACCCGGTGTAGCGGTGTAGAAATACATCCAGAAGCCGGTTCTGGGGGTTGTTGAGAAATCGGTCGTCCATCCGCTCACTTCAATATATTGATCAGGGGCGTACCCGTTTTTTGCAGCATGGGCGAGGGTATCTGTAAAATCTACAGAAGTGCCGTCGCTGGCAGTTGCAGTAACATAATGCGCGGAAGTAGTTCTTTTAGGGTCTTTTTTACAGCCGTTTATAAGCACGAGAGCTATCAGCGCAATGGATAATGTCGTAAGAATGTTCTTCATACTTAAATAGACAGCAGATAAATAAAAACCGTTGGGGATATACTATTAGATATACTTGTTTCTTCGCATTTTGTGTAAGGGACGGACAAAACTTAGACATTTTGTTTTATGTATCTTTAGTATTTACTTTCAATCAATGAAAATATACCTTACTAATCAGGTAAATTATTTCTCCAAACTCCTAAAGGAACTGTGTAGGGTGCCGGTTATAGAATACGACAAGTCTCAATTGCGGGAAAAGAAGACCGTAATTGAAATTAATACGACAAAAAAAATCGAAGATATTGATCTTGGTTTTTTATTTGGATATAGGATTTTTCCGGAAAATATTATGTCTTACCTAACCCAATGGGAGCATGAAGGCAGAAGGATGAAAGTCGGAGACACAATTGTGCAGCAAGTTTATATTCCTCCTGTTAAGAAATACTCTCAGAAAATACTCTTTGGGGTGCGGATTAAAGAAGTAATAAATGAACCGATCAAAAAGGGATTCAGTTATGAAACACTCGAGGGGCACGTAGAAAAGGGTATATCAATATTTACAATTGAAAAGCAACATAATGACAATATTGTATTTGTGATTGAAACATTTTCTGAACCGGCTACAACGCTTACAAAAATATTAGGGCCGATATTTTCTATTCCTTATCAGGCATATTGTACAAACCTCGCGCTAAAAAATGTAAAAAAAATATTGAAGAACAATGATCATTGCTTTTTCAACCCTCGAAACAAAAGATACCCACCAACTCCTATCCATATAAGGCATGCGATCTTTGTATAGCCGGCGTCTACACCTAAACCATTTGAGCTTTTCCCTACGTAGGCAGAATAGAAATTCAGGGCTCCTATTATAAGGAGTATTGCACCTAATATTGCGCGCCAGTTAAACATGGGCGTAAAGATAGCATGAAGAGCAGGAATTATTGGCCACAAATGAGGCCAAAGGTGCCTTTGCATTTTTGGAACCAGCCAATATGCTTGTTCGTTGAGGCATATTCCGTTACTGTACAAAGTACCCGAAATTTCAGCTAAGTTTGTCCTGTTAATTAATACTTATGCATTTGAGTAAGAAAGTTTGCATCCTGGTAGCAGGAGCAGTAATGATGTTTGTGCAGTCGCCTGCACAGAAAAAGCAGTTTACCATGGCTGAAGCCACTAATGGTATGGCTACTACATTGGCCACAAAAGGGATCAAGGGCGCTTCGTGGCAGCCGGGCACAGATAATTTCTGGCAGGTGGAGAAAAAAGACAGTGTGGATACCTGGACCTATACAGACTTTTCAAAAGAAGGTAAGGCGGAGCCGGTAACGGTGATGCAGGGCACATACCCGATAAAGGTTACAGGCATACCGGCATTGAAATGGATAGCCAAAGACCATGCTTATTTTGTGAATGGCAAAATTGTAATAAACGGCACATTTGCTGATGATAAATGGAGTTGGGCAAAATGGACCACCCTGCCTGATAATGCCGATAACGTTACTGTAGACAAAAGCAATAAAATAGCATGGACCATTGATAATAATCTATGGATGTACGATAAGAATGCAGTGCAGGTAACAGCCGAAAAAGATAAAAATATTGTTTCCGGTAAATCTGTACACAGGGATGAGTTCGGGATAGACCACGGGATATTCTTCTCGCCGGGAGGCAATTACCTTGCTTACTACCGTATGGACCAGTCTATGGTGAAGGATTACCCCGTGGTGCATTGGGATACTATACCTGCCACAGTAGACCTGACAAAATACCCCATGGCCGGCGGCACATCGCACGAGGTGACATTGTGTGTATATGACCCCGCAACCAAGAAAACGGTAGTGATGAAAACCGGGGATGCGGAGAAAGACCATTACCTCACATCCGTAACATGGAGCCCTGATGAAGCCTTTATTTATATTGCCATCCTGAACCGCGATCAAAACCACCTGTGGCTGAATAAGTATGATGCTAAAACGGGGGAAATGGTAAAGACACTGTTTGAAGAAACAAATCCTAAGTATGTGCACCCTATGCACTCCCTTACATTCATTCCCGGCAAGAACGATGAGTTTATCTGGTGGAGTGAGCGGGATGGTTACGATCATTTATACCTGTACAATACAGATGGTAAACTCGTTCGCCAGCTCACTAAGGGGAATTGGCTGGTAAATGAATTGGCAGGTTTCAATATGAAGAAAAAAGAGGTCATCATTACTACATCGGAAGAGTCGCCGCTGGAAAAACATGTGTGTAAAGTGAGCCTGGAAAGTGGCAGGGTAGAACGATTAGATAATGGCGAAGGCATGCATGCCGCGTTTTGCAGCGAAGATGGCCAATATTTCCTGGATGTATATTCAGGCACGGGCACTCCCAAAAACAGTATTATACGAGCAACCGGACATTCGTTTGATAAAGTGCTTGTAAAGTCTGCAGACCCCTTGGCAGACTATGCACGCGCTCAGATAAGAAACGTAACGATCAACGTGAACACCGCGAATGGCGCTATGCCCCTCTATGGCAAGCTGATATTGCCACCCGATTTTGACAGCACTAAAAAGTACCCTGTTATTGTGTACTTATATAATGGCCCCAATGTGCAGCTTATACATAACTCATTCCCCGAGAGTGGTAACCTGTGGTATGAGTACATGGCGCAGCACGGCTATATAGTATTCACTATGGATGGCAGGGGCAGTTCTAACAGGGGGCTTGCGTTTGAACAGGCAACCTTCCGCCACCTCGGTAATATAGAGATGGAAGACCAACTGCACGGTGTGGACTATCTTAAATCATTGCCTTATGTAGATGCCGGCAGAATGGGTATACATGGGTGGAGCTATGGCGGGTTCATGACCACCTCGCTGATGCTGAAACACCCGGGAGTATTTAAATGCGCTGTAGCAGGCGGCCCTGTAATGGACTGGAAAATGTATGAGGTAATGTATACCGAGCGCTACATGGACCGCCCGCAGGATAACCCTGATGGCTATGCAGATGCTAACCTGCTGGACAAAGTAAAAAACCTGAAGGGCAAACTATTGCTGATACACGGCACTAACGACAATACTGTTGTGTGGCAGCACTCGGTGAACTTCCTTAAAAAATGCGTGGACGATGGCGTGCAGGTAGATTATTTCGTATACCCCGGTTACGAGCATAATGTGCGCGGCAAAGACCGTGTGCACCTGATGCAAAAGATCACGGATTACTTTGACCAGAACCTGAAGTAGGATTTCTTCTTGCTATATTAAATGTGCACTTCCACTACATACCATATCACATCCGTGGTATAGGTAGATAGGCTTAATTGGAAAGGCCCGTTTGAATAATTATACACAGTAGCCTGTGCGCCCTTTATGGTCTTGGTATCTTCATTCAGCAGTTTGAAGCCCATAGATGCAAGCTTTGTTTTTACTTCTATATAGTACTTCTTATCAGTGGTGCTGAACTCTATTTTGCAGGATGCATTAGGTACCTGGTAACGGGTAACAATGTTCTTTTTCCCGTTTGCCGATGGCTTATCGCTTGAGTATACTTTAAGCACCTGGGTAGAGGTCTTGCTCTCCAGGGTATAATCCTTTTCCAATACGGCTGTTTCAAAATCACTGGCGTTCTTACCCGTTAGTTTTTCCAGTTCCACAAGCGGAAAATTGTACTGCGCACGGGAGATGAATGAGCTTGCAGTAAGCAAAATGACAACAGGAAGCATTATGGATATTCGCATATTCATCGTTTTTGGTTCGTTAAATTCCTGAATAAATTTATTATTTCCGATTTAAAATTAATAATAATGTTGGAATGTCCAAGCATTTGATGATCTGCAAGGCAGTGAAAAATAATATCAGGACTCTTTTTGCAGCGTATTTTATATCAATTCATCATTTTTTTAATGGTACGGTTATTTATAACGATAATAAAGAAACTAATATTTATTATAAGCTTTTAAAAAAATGTACAATGAAAACGTTATATGTTATTGTCGCGGTGATTTTCGCCATTATTTTACTCCCATTTTATTCGTTTGGAGCCGTACCGCATGTTGGGGTGTATACAGGCGCTGAGTTGATATACGTCTATGGCCTGGCCGCTTTTATTACGGCATTGATATGCTATAGGGAACTTCTTTTCCCAAGGTACTATGACAATTATAGCAACACGGAATATAACCGGCTCCCATTCCAGGCGTTTAACCTGCTGTTTGTTTCCCTGTTTTTCTTCATAGGATATCACTTTTTAATAGTGCATAAAAACCTTTATGTGGGCTATGAAAACCTGAGCGACGAAGCATGTATAAAAAAAGCATTTCTGTCTGATGGTCTTTTCTCTGTTATGCAGATAATAATCGCCTCATCTTTAGTGGTAAATGTGATCTATATAGCCACCCACGCGAGGGATTATTACTTATCCGGCGAATAGGTGCGAATGGCTTTTCGGTAGGTTTTCGGGTGAATTTCGGTCAACGCAGGGTTGCCATAGGTGAGTGATACCGTTAATTAATCATTAGCTATAGGCAATAACGCTAAATGCGCTACCTTTGCGCACATTTTTCACCATTCATGGACCGTAATCAAATAACAGGTTTTGCTCTTTTAGCAGCGCTGCTTATAGCATATCTTTTTTATAATTCGCACGAACAAAAAGTTTATTTAGAGCGTAAAAAGGCAGATTCAACTGCTTATGCCCTGGCGCATCCACGTGCTGTGGTAGACAGCAGCAAAGCTATAACTGCGGAAAAAGCAGCAGTAACAGATTCTGCCACAGAGGAAATGAAGAAATTACTGCCCCCTGCATACAACGGGCAATCCCAGGTAGTAACCCTTGAGAATAAGAAATTGTCACTGCAGTTCAACACTAAGGGTGCTTACCCGGTAGCAGCAAACATAAAGGGCTACAAAACTTACAGCCAGAAGACGCTCTATTTATTTAATGGCGCGGGCTCACAGTTCAGTGCCATTTTACCGCTTGATAACGGCCGATCTACAGCAGACTTATACTTCGTGCCCGTAATAAAAGATGAACCGAACGGAGATAAGAGCATAGACTTCAGCGCTGACCTCGGCGGCGGTAAAAAAGTGGATATGATCTATACGCTGCCTGCCGATGATTATATGATGCGTTGCAACATCATACTCACAGGTATACCCACCAGCAGCCTTGCACTTAACTGGCAAACAATGGGGTTGCATACCGAAAAGGACATAGCTAACGAACGTATGGCCTCGCAGGTATATTATCGGAACAAGAACGGGGATAATGATTATTTCACAATTCGCAATGAAGAAAAGATCGTACATAACGATGGCACATCGCACTGGCTGGGTTTCAGAAAGCAGTATTTCAGCACAGTACTGATAGCTGATGATGGCTTCAGCAAGATGGACATTAAGTTTGGTATAAAGCAGGAAGACACTAACGTAGTTGCGCAAAACCAGGCGCTGCTGCAATTGCCGTTAAAGCAGGGAAACAACCAGCAATCAGGGTCATTGAGGTGGTATATAGGACCTAATGATTATCATACTTTGCAGGCTTATAAAATAGATCTCGAAGATATGGTGCCGCTCGGTTATGGTGTGATGGCATTTGTGAAGTATATAAACAGGGGGGTACTCATTCCTATCTTTTATTTCCTTGCCAGCTTCATCAGCAACTACGCCATCATCATTATGCTGATGACGGTATTTATCAGGCTCATACTTTCATTCTTTACTTACAAAAGTTATTTGTCGAGCGCCAAGATGCGCGTATTGAAGCCTGAACTGGATGAACTGCGCGCGAAGATCGGTGACGACCAGCAGAAGTTCAGTATGGAGCAGATGAAGCTCTACCGCAGCGCAGGTGTTAATCCGCTGGGAGGTTGCCTGCCTATGCTTTTCCAGTTGCCTATCCTGCTTTCCATGTATTATATGTTCCCGTCGTTCATAGAGTTCAGGCAGCAGCATTTCCTTTGGTGCAATGACTTGTCTACTTACGACAGCGTTTTTAATTTCGGGTTCAGCATACCATTCTATGGTGATCATGTGAGCTTGTTTACTTTGCTGATGACCTTGTCGAGTTTGTTCCTCGCCGTGTATAACAGGAACATGACACCGCAGGATCCGAATAACCCGATGATGAAGTACATGCCCTTCATTTTCCCGATATTCCTGATGGGCATCTTCAACAAGATGGCTGCGGCGCTTACGTTTTACTACACGTTCAGTAACATACTGAGCATTGCACAGCAGTTCATCATACAGAAATACTTCATCGACGAGAAAGCGATACATGCGCAACTGCAGGAGAATAAGAACAAACCGCCAACGCCATCCAAGTGGGCGCAAAAGCTGGAGGAGATCCAAAAGCAGCAGGCTGAGCGCGGTAAAGTACCACCGAGAATAAACAAGAAGTAATTCACGGTTCTGCATTATTTCCTTTACATCGCAAATAACATTATAGTTATGTTGCTGATTATAGACAGGTAATAACCGTTTTCAGGCTATCGTTGTTAATATTTGGTTAATCGAACGTAGTTTTATAACTTTGTTTAATAATAAAGAAAAACATAAAGCGATTTAGATAAAGATTTTCGTTTCAATTAGGGGTAAGGTTCCTGCTTTCCAGCAGGAACTGAAATGAAAAAAGAGAGCCGTCAAGGCTCTTTTTTCATTTTATATGATGCTGATATCAAAAGCAGTCGTCAAAAAAATATAGGAACTTTGCGTCTTGGCGTCTTTGCGGTTAAAATGTCATACTAGGGATCATCTGATTTACGTTTTCAATACAATATCGGCGTGGGTAATGCGTTATTTCTTTACTTTTGGACAGTTTAAATCTATGATCATCTCCACGCGTTTATATAGTTTCATTGCCGTCTTTATTTTATGTGCCTATACTGCGGGAGCGCAGACCAAGCCGATCGGATATTGGGATTCTTTTTTACCCTATAACTCATCATTGAGCATCGCTACGGATGGGACTACCATTTTCAATGCCTGCAAACAGGGGTTTTATACTTACAATACAATTAAGAAAGAATTAGAACCTTACAGCAAGGTAAACGGCATGTCGGACATAGGCGTGAAATGCGTGGGGTATGACGTAGGCACATCAACTGCAGTGCTGGTATACAGCGATGGTAACATAGACCTCTTTAAAGACAATACTTTTTACAACATACCCGACCTGAAAATAAAAACAGTATCTGGGAATAAAACGGTGTACAATGTTTATATCGAGAACGGGTCGGCATACCTGAGCACTGCGCTTGGCGTGATAGTGATAGACCTGTCCACGCACAATTTCAACGAAACGTACCAGTTCATTGCAAATGGCGGTATCGCGTCTGTAGTTGATTTCAAGGGAGTTGGTGATTCGTTTTATGCACTTACATCCATTGGCCTTTACCGCATCAGTAAAAGCAACCCGGATCCGCAAAATTTCGCCGAATGGCAATTCATAGACAACAGCCACACCTACCTGAATATGGCGAGTGTCAACAACTCGATATATCTTTCCACAACTTCAAAGGTTTACCAGCTCGTAAATGGCACCGTGCAGCAGATATATAAAACCGATTCCACTATAAAACATATAGACGCAGGTCTCAATTGCCTGTTTGTTTCGGAGTACATTACCCAAAATTTTGGCGGTTATATTGAAAAGATCGGACCCGGTAATATACCGCTCGATTCGTTTCGGTGCCCGGGAATACCTGTGCAGGTAATACAACTTTCTGACCCCGACAGCACAGTATGGATAGCAGATGCTTACAGGGGGCTGCAGAAAAAGTACTGGGCTATCCGCGCTACCTATATAGATGTACCGGGCCCTGTTGACGTGAACTCTTATGATATTTACGCAAACAACCAAAACCTATGGGTGACACATGGTACCTATGATGATAAATATACGCCGGGCGGCAACTTCGACGGGTTCTCTAATTTCACAAATGGCAGTTGGGTAAATTACGGAAGAGATAAGCAGCCGGCTTTCGACACCATCTTCGATATGGTATCGATAGTAAAAGACGAAACGAAAGGTATCATATATGCCACTTCCTTCCAGGACGGGCTGGTGGTGCTGATACCCGGCGATACGATCGAGAATATAAAGGACAACTCTATATTCGACCCCAGTCTTGCTTATTTGAATTGTTGCGGCCAGCGCCAGTTGTTAGGCCTTGCTCTTGACCAGTCTGATAATTTATGGATGAGCACAGCATACGATAACCAGAATAACCAGTTATATGTAAAGACCGCGGATAGCAGCTGGTATAAATTTTCCGTGCCCGGTGCCACTAACGGCGGCCCTGTGGTGGTAGATGATAATGGCATGGTATGGTTTGCCGGCGCCAGCGCATCCGGTGCGGGAGTGGGTGTATATAATCCTAATCATACCATCAGTGATAAAACGGACGATAGCTGGTATTATCTGCAAACAGGTGTTGGGTATGGTAATTTGCCCAGCAACATCGTTTTTTCG
>CAIJNJ010000526.1 GCA_903821975.1 uncultured Bacteroidota bacterium | reverse complement strand
GACCGTGATAAAACAAAGCGGCCTATAATGGCACAGGTAGCCTGTGAGCACAGCGATAAGGCGATACTCACTTCTGATAACCCACGCAGCGAAGACCCCGAAGTGATACTGAATGAGATGGAAGCCGGGCTCACTGCACCGCAGAAAAGAAAGAGCCTGCGTATCACAGACAGAAGGGAAGCGATAAAGGTAGCGTGTACGCTGGCGCAACCGGGAGATATAGTGCTGGTGGCAGGCAAGGGCCACGAGACGTACCAGGAAATAAAAGGAGTAAGACAACATTTTGATGACCGGGAAGTATTGACCGGGGCATTTGAAACATTAAATAAATAAGGCTTCATGCTGTATTATTTGTTCACATATCTGCGCGACACATTCCACCTTACGGGGGCGGGGGTGTTCAACTATATTACGTTTCGTGTAGCTATGGCGATCATTGTATCACTCGTTATCTCTATGCTGATGGGTAAGCGCCTCATTGCATTCCTGCAGCGTAAGCAGATAGGCGAAACGGTACGTGATCTTGGGTTGCAGGGTGAGGCGCAAAAGAAAGGCACACCAACTATGGGTGGACTTATCATTATTGCAGCAATACTTATACCTACATTATTATTTGCGCGTGTGCTGAATGTATACATAGTGCTTATGCTTGTTTCCACCATTTGGCTGGGGCTTGTGGGCTTCCTCGATGACTACATAAAAGTATTCAAGAAGAATAAAGAGGGACTGGCCGGCCGTTTCAAGATAATGGGGCAAATAGGGCTGGGTATCATTATTGGTGTAACAATGTACTATAATAACCATGTGGTGATCAGCAGGGATGTAACAGACGGTAGCAGCGGTTTACATAGTGCGGCAGAGAAACTGGAGCCCGGGCGCTTTACACGTAAAGACGATAACGGGAAAATGACCGCGTATGTAAATGTCCGCACCGCGACAACGACTATCCCGTTTGTAAAGACGCATGAATTCAGATATGAGAAGATTGCCGAGATATTCGGAACAAAATATGTGGAAGTAACCACCCCCATCATTTATATACTGTTCGTCATCTTCATCATTGTAGCAGTGTCAAATGGTGCAAATATCACGGATGGCATAGATGGACTGGCAACAGGCGTTTCTGCGATAATAGGTGTGTGCCTTGGTGTATTCGCATATGTATCCGGCAACTATCTATTTGCAGGCTACCTGAATATAATGGATATACCAAACCTTGGCGAGCTCTCCATTTTCATTGGTGCGTTCGTAGGGGCCTGCGTTGGTTTCTTGTGGTACAACGCTTATCCTGCACAAGTGTTCATGGGCGATACCGGTAGCCTTTGCCTAGGTGGTATCATCGCATCGCTTGCCATTATAGTGCGCAAGGAACTATTGATACCCATTATCTGCGGGATCTTCCTGGTGGAGAATGTATCTGTGATGTTGCAGGTTTGGTACTTCAAGCGTACCAAGAAAAAATACGGTGAGGGCAGGCGCATATTCAAGATGGCGCCACTGCACCACCACTACCAGAAATTAGGTTATCACGAATCGAAAATAGTCGCCCGCATGTGGATCATAGGTATCCTGCTGGCGATAATGAGTATAGTAACATTAAAACTGCAATAGTGAGCATAAGCACACAACGCCTCGTAATACTCGGCGCCGCGGAAAGCGGTGTAGGCGCTGCCCTGCTTGGAAAGCAACAGGGCTGGGATGTGTTTGTGAGCGATGGTGGTGTGATAAAGAGCCATTTTAAAGAAACGTTGCAGCAAAAAGGAATTGAGTTTGAAGAAGGGGTGCATACAATGGATAAAATATTGAATGCGACCTGCCTGGTAAAAAGTCCCGGCATCAGTGAGAAAGTAGCGATAATGAAGCAGGTACGTGCAGCAGGAATAGAGGTGTGCAGTGAAATAGAATTTGGTTTCCGGTATAAGGGAGACAGCAAGATAATAGCAATAACAGGCAGCAATGGTAAGAGCACCACTACGAAACTAACATATACGATACTGAAGAACGCCGAATATGATGTGGCGATGGTAGGCAATATAGGTTACAGCTTTGCCAGGCAGATAGCCGAGCAGCCGTGTAAATGGTATGTGATGGAGATAAGCAGTTTCCAACTGGATGATACGCACAGGTTCAGACCGGATGTGGCAGTCTTACTGAACATAACCCCTGACCACCTGGACAGGTATGATTATGTGTTTGATAACTACGTGGCATCCAAATTCAGGATCACAAAGCAGCAGACAGCAGCAGACTATTTTATTGTAAATAAAGACGACAACGTAATAAAAGAATTCATAACAACCCAGTCCATTCACGCTACTACAATTTACTTCACAATGAACGAGAACAACACAGGTAACGAGGGCGGCTACATCAGCAATGACCGCCTTCATATAGACTTCGACGGTGAGAACCTCGATATGTCTATACACGACCTTTCATTAAAAGGCAAACACAATCAATATAACAGTATGGCAGCAGGAATATCTGCGCGTATCGCAGGCGTGAGAAAAGAAAAGCTCCGGGAAACCTTTTCCGGGTTCAGGGGACTCGAACACCGCCTGGAATACGTAGCCACGATCAGGGGCATCGAGTTCATTAATGACAGTAAGGCGACTAATGTGAACTCGGTATGGTTTGCATTGGAGAGCATGAAGAAGCCGGTAGTGCTGATACTTGGCGGGCAGGACAAGGGTAATGATTATGCCGAAATACTGGAGTTGGTGAAGGAAAAAGTAAAGGCAATAGTGTGTATGGGTATAGATAATACACCCATACATACGGCTTTTGATAGCGCCGTGGATGTAATAATGGATACGGCAAATGCCCAGGATGCAGTGCATGCGGCATACTCGCTCGCTGAAAGCGGTGATGTAGTATTGCTCGCGCCTGCATGTGCCAGCTTCGACCTGTTTAAAAATTATGAAGACAGGGGTGTACAGTTTAAGGAAGCGGTGAAGAATTTATAGTTGATAAGTTGATAAGTTGAAAGGTTGATAGGTTAAAATGGTAATAGGTTAAATGGTTAAATAGTTAAATGGTAACGGGGGTTTTGGAATTTGGAGTTTTTGATTTGGAATTTTAAGAAGTTATGGCAGACCGGATGAAACAATTATTGACAAAAACGAAGGGCGACCAGGTGATCTGGGGCGTAGTACTCGTGCTGTCATTCATCAGCCTGCTGGCGGTATACAGCAGTACGGGGTCGCTTGCGTACAGGATGGAAAAGAACTCAAGCTATTACCTGGTGAAACAGGTGATGGTACTGGGCCTTGGCCTGCTCATCACCTACTGGGTGCATAAAGTCAATTATACAAAATTTGCAAAGGTTGCGGTTATACTTTATTTATTAAGTCTGCCGCTGTTATTATATACACTGTTTTTCGGCACAAGCCTCAATGAAGGGTCGAGGTGGATAAAGCTGCCGGTAATTAACCTCACCTTCCAGACATCAGACCTTGCGAAGCTGGCCCTGTTCATGTTCATAGCACGCGTGCTCAGTATGAAGCAGGATGTGATAAAAGACCTTAAAAAAGGATTTATACCGGTATTACTTCCAATGTTGTTTACCTGCGCATTGATAGCCCCGGCAAATCTTTCCACGGCATTGATGCTGGGTGCTACTTGCAGCATAGTATTCTTTATTGGCCGTGTGCAGGTGAAGCACATATTGTTGCTCGGTGCGGTTGGTATCATGGGGGTGTCATTATTATTTACCATCTCTAAGCTTACCGGTTTCGGACGTGCAAAAACATGGCAGCAACGCATAGAAGATTTTGCAGGCGGTAAGAAAAAGGAAGGTAAGGAAGAAGATGTATACCAGGTGCAGCAGGCGAAGATAGCTATCGCTAACGGTGGCCTTACCGGTCGCGGTCCTGGCAGAAGTTTACAAAAGAATTTTTTACCGCACCCATATTCTGACTTTATTTTCTCAATAATAATAGAAGAATACGGTCTTATAGGTGGTGGCATAGTGATGATGTTGTACCTGCTGTTCTTATGGCGTAGCATCCTCATTTTCAAACGGTGTCCGTTTGCGTTTGGGGCTTTCCTTGCGGTGGGGCTCAGCATCACGCTGGTATTCCAGGCAATGTTGAATATGGCCGTGAATGTGCACCTGGTGCCGGTTACCGGCCTTACACTTCCCATGATAAGTATGGGTGGTTCATCTATATGGTTTACCAGTATAGCGATCGGTATAGTGCTGAGCGTGAGCCGTTATGTGGATGAGATGGAAGGCGAAAAGAAAGGTAAGAAAGCAGCAAGAGAAGCAGCAGGGGAAGAGGAAGAAGAAGAGCCTGAAGAAGAAGAGTACGAGGAAATAGCAAAGGAAGCATTGAAAGGTAAAAAGAGTAAAATAGGCGATAACAATAATCCGATACCGGCAGTATGAGCAATTTGCGTGTGATAATAGCAGGAGGTGGCACAGGCGGGCATATATTCCCGGCGGTAGCGGTAGGTCATGCACTACAGCGGCTTGCACCGGGTACAGAGCTATTGTTTGTAGGTGCAAAGGATAAAATGGAAATGGAGAAAGTACCGCAGGAAGGGTTCAAGATCGTAGGGTTGGATATCGCGGGTTTTAACAGAAGCAGCATTATTAAAAATATTTC
>CAIJNJ010000525.1 GCA_903821975.1 uncultured Bacteroidota bacterium | reverse complement strand
ACTTGAATGTGAGAATAAAACCAGCGTCAATGGTGTCGCGGTAGGTAACCCACCGACTATTAGTTTTTTCGTTATTTTTTGTTTCGGGCTGCTTTGTTGAACACGAAGATAATGTGACTAATAAAACTCCAATTATATATTTCATGCGTTGCAAAAATGTAAAACTTTATCCGAATCAAGTCATTTCCTCAGCTGATACTCATATTTGTAATTCACTTTTTTAGGTAGGTCGGTATCATTGCCTGAGTCTGAGAAGAGCACATTGATTATTTTCTCTTTTTTTCTTCCATAATCATCATAACTGAATGATACCGTGTAAAAAACAGCTTCATTAGTTTCGGTTAGCCTGTTTTTTGAGTCATATTTCCAGTAGATGGGTTGTGGCGTAGACGGGTCTGTTCTTTCCACTTCCCGGCCGTTTGCGTATTTATGGATAACAGTATCGAGGGGCGTTGAATCTTCTTTATACTTTATCTCTGTCATTTCGCTGTTATCACTCGCGTAAATACGATCTACCCTCACATACGAAAACATTCGCTTCAGGTATATGGTCTGCGAGAGGCGGCCTGCCGGATCATAGAGGCTGATCTCTTCAGTATCACCTCTGAACGCGGATATCCTTACTTTTCTTTTTACCTGGTTGTCCGGGTAATACTCAATCACTGTTCTCCATAGTGCATCACTATCACTGCCTATGGATGAAAAGACGTAATCAGTATAACCGGTTATCTGCCCGCTTTCGTTCGTTTCAAAAACACATTTTCCGGTATGGTCATTTGTCTTTGTGGAGTCAGGAACGTCGTTCCTGTACATGACACTATAATTATCGGGTTTGTAGCTATCTACCTGTTTTATATAGCCATGCTCATCATAGGTAAATACCTTCTTCTCTTGTGTTTTTCCATCCGGCCGGAATGATGCAATGGAAACAGGTAGCCCCTCTGTGTTATATTGCTCTTCCATCGTTTTTACCCGGTTCCCGTCCTGCACTTCATATTCTGTTGCGCTAATGATACTCTTGTTCAGCCTCCTGTTTGCCGTATCGGCATATTGCAGGTATATCTCGTAATCAAACTGCCCGAACGAAAGTAAGGGAATGGTCAGAAATGCCAGGGTAAAAAGGGTTTTCATGATATGGATATTGGAGGAAAGTTATAAAAAAACTGCAACAGAGGTTTAGCAATGATTTCGCCAATCAGAGATTGACCATTTATGGCACAGTCACGGAATATGCACGCTAAAACGCGAAGAGCTGACTATTTTAATATTATAGTGCTCTCAATACTTTCATAATTGATTAATGAATCCAGCATTCTTTTTATCTGTATACTCCATTTATATTGAGCCTTCATATTTGTTAGAGCATCTTCTTTATTTGCGTTGGTTTGTTGGTCATATACTTCGTTAAGCAAATTGGATTCACGAAAAAAATTAGTACAATCGACCATAATTGTTGAATCTTTTGCATGAGAAAGTGTGAGCTTATTAAAGTATCTCCTTATTCTTCTTGCGTATAACTCGTTTAGGTCGAAATGCCCTTGCTCATGGAGTAATACATATTCTGCTATCTTTCCTTGTTTATATCTTAACCAAGAAGAGTCGATCTCAAAATAAGGGAATACCTTATAGTGCAATGTGTTGGAATCTATATAATAATGGAAAAACACTTGGGATGAGGGCGTAAATTAAACTGTGTCAAAGTTGAGAATTAGTCACAACTTTAACACAGATAACATGACCAAAAGACGCAATACAGGAGTCACTTTGAGTGACGAAGTCCGCCAACAAGCATT
>CAIJNJ010000524.1 GCA_903821975.1 uncultured Bacteroidota bacterium | reverse complement strand
TGAAGCTGATGTGAAAAAGGTAAAGGACATGGAACATAAAAAGTCCCTGCTTTCGCTGATCAACATGTGGCTGGAACGTATGCCGTTCATAAAGAAAAAAGAATACTGGGAAGGCATCTCCGAGACCTCATTCTGGCGAAAATACCGTGATGCATATGAGAGCAGCCTTATGGAAGTGGAACAACCAAACTTATGTGTATTTGATTCCATTTTTATCGATGATGCCAACTACCCCCCTGGGCGTGCATTCAGTGCGGATGCGAGCCGCAATGCGCTGTTCATAATGCTGTACAGGGACCACCCGCTGCTGCAACTACCCTATGAGCTGCTCAGTACATTACTGGAAATAGACGAATCACTTTCTATGTGGCGACACAGGCACATACACATGGTGCAACGTACGATAGGTAAACGTGTAGGCACGGGAGGCAGTTCGGGCGCGGAGTACCTTCGCGGGGCAGCGGAGACCCATTATGTATTCAAAGAACTGGCAGAACTCACCTCGTTTTTGTTACCAAGGCATATGCTGCCTGAATTACCGGACAGAGTTATACATGATCTCAGCTACCGGCAGTAACAAAGATATTTCTCGCAAAGGCGCAAAGGCGCGATCAGTGGGTTGTGTTTGATAATAATAAAAAATCAAGATCGCAAAAAGATTTTTGAGATAGGAAAATGAAAATGAACTAAATAAGAATGCTACTACCCAGCTATTACGTTGGGTAGCCCTGCCTACCGGCAGGCAGGCCGCTTCGGGGCATGCTTATAGTATTTACGATTCATTTTGCTACAAAGTGGCAGCCCCTACGGGGCATCAACCAATAATAAACCATGTTTTTTAGCGATATTGATTTGCGATAAAAGTTAACCGGATATACAATGTTTGCAATAGAGGCCAAAGATGTACGAAAGAGCTATAAAGGCGGATGGGCGCCGGCCCTCGATGGTTTTTCATTTTCCGTAAACCGCAACCAAATATCCGGGTTACTGGGGCCTAATGGCGCCGGTAAGACAACAACCATCAACATACTGTGCGGCCTTGTAAAGCCAGATAGCGGCAGCGTAAAAATATTTGGCAAAGACTGCGCCAATGAAATAACGGCTGTTCGTAACACCATAGGCGTGGCACCGCAACAAATAGCATTATTCGGCAATCTTACCGGTATAGAGAATCTAAGATATATAGGCAGGCTGTATGGCCTGAATGATGCTACCATTAATACACGCGCACAAAAGCTACTGGAACGACTGGACCTGAGCAAGCATGCAGATAAAAGAATAAACGCATACAGCGGCGGCATGAAACGCCGTGCAAACATCATTGCATCTCTTCTGCATGAGCCGGAGCTGCTGATACTGGATGAGCCGACAGCAGGTGTGGATGTACAGTCGCGGGCGCTGATACTCAGCTTTCTTGAAGAATACAGGCAGCTGGGGAAGACCATACTTTACACATCTCACCTTATGGACGAGGCGCAGCAGATATGTGATGAGGTGACAATCATAGACGAAGGGAAGTTTGTAGTGAGCGGCAAACCCGCGGACCTAGTGCGTGATACACCCGACTGTAAAAAACTGGAAGATGTGTTTTTACACTATACAGGCCATGCTGTGAGGGACTGACTTTCAAGGTAAAAGGCAAAAGGCAAAAACCAAAAGTCAAGAAAATAAAAAAATAAAAAAACAGCTTGAAAAAGATAATAGCAACGATAATAAAGGAGTGGCTGCTGATGAAGCGCGATGTGGCCGGGCTGTTGCTGTTACTCATTATGCCTGCAACACTAATCGTGGTGATGGCGCTGGTGCAAGATGCGCCGTTCCGGGATTACCAGAATATAAAGTTTGACCTACTGATAGCAGATAATGACCACGGCAGCCTGGCGAGGCAGGTTATTGAGGGACTAAAGAGCAGTAAAAATTTCAATGTAGCAGACAGTATAGACGGGCAACCGGTGACGGAAGCACAACTGAAAGCGCTATTGCAGAAAGGCGACCGGCAGATAGGAGTTGTGATACCGGCAGGAATCACTGCAAACATGGTGAACTCGGCCAATATTGCTGTTAACACTATATCAGGCAAGATGGGGATGGAAGCACATCTGCCAACCGGACCGGTGCGGGAACAAATGTATGTGCATGTTTTATTTGACCCGGTATCAAAACCGGCATTTCGCACAGCCATCAGTTCTGCGCTTGATAAGTATGTGACGGCTTCCTGCTCAGGTATGCTGATGCAACGGCTGTCGGCCCTGAGTAAAAACGGTAATGATACCACCCCACCCAATGACCTTGCCAAAATAATGCAGGGCACAGGCGTAAAAGAGGAGCCGCTTAATCATGACAGTAATACCATTATGCTGCACATAAACTCGGTGCAGCACAACGTACCTGCATGGGCTATATTCGGGATGTTCTTTATCGTGATCCCGATAGCGGGGAATATGATACGCGAACGTGAAGACGGCAGCGCAATCCGCATTGCCCTGATACCAAATGCAACACAATATACCGGCCCGGGCAAGATCATTTTTTATACGATGATCTGTTCGCTACAATTTATGCTCATGCTGTGTGTTGGACGATGGGTGATGCCGTTATTGCATTTACCTGCACTCTACCCCGGCCAATACCCATGGTTGCTACTACCTGTGTCATTGTGTATAGGGTTTGCGGCAACTGCTTATGGATATTTCACAGGCACCATCTTCAAAACCATTAACCAGGCGTTACCCTTCGGATCTGTATCGGTGGTGATATTATCGGCGATAGGTGGCATATGGGTGCCGGTGGAGATATTGCCGCATACTATGCAGCGTATAGCACTTCTATCACCACTGCATTGGTCACTGGAGGCGGTGAACGAGGTGATATTACGCAATGATAACGGACAAGCCGTATTGCGGCCACTGCTGCTGTTACTGGCGACAGGGATAGTACTGTGGGCTGTCAGCATTGTGGCTGATAAGAGGCGCAGTTATTCGGTGCAGTAAGTATTCTAAAGTTTGATTTGATTAAAACACCTTTAACATCATTTCGGCTAGAGCCAACCTGTTATTTCCATTATTAGGTAGGGGCAACTAATCGCTGAGGGGTATTGCCCATTACATAACGCCAATTAAATGTCAAAATCCGATACTTATCACATTCAACCCTTTCAGGGTTGTACCATGAAACAATACGATACCCTGAGTTTCACTCAGGGCTATTAACATTTAAGCCTTTCAGGCTTATTGAATTTGGTGTAGTTTTTTGGGTGTTTTAAAATTATGTCGATGGGCAACGCCCATCGCTATCATATAACGCCGCGTTGCGGCTAAACGAGATTGAATGATCTATGGCGATGGTCGATGCCCATCGCTATTGTATAACGCCGCATTTGTGGATACATGGTTTTGAATGACGTCTATGTCGATGGGCGTTGCCCATCGCTATCATATAACGCCGCGTTGCGGCTGCCTTTATTCTTTAAGTTTGGAAGATAGGATAAAAATGCCGCTCCATGAGGCTGGCAATGATGTATTGTCAACCATCCCAGCCGTATTCGGCATTCGCCTCACACGGCATCCCCTCCTTCCCTTCGACTTCGCCCAGGATAACATGAGGGAGTAAAAAAAACCGCTCTACAAGTGCAGAGCGGTTTCAATATTGGGTATTATTTTTTCTTATTTAGCCTGTGGCTGTGTAGCAGGTGTCATTGGCTGCATGCGCTCTTTATTCCTTGCTGCATCATATTTGGCATATTGCTCAGGAGTCAATATGGCTTTCATCTTCATATCTTTCCTTGCGCTCAGATTGCCCTGCTGACCAATGTTTGGCTGCTGGCCTGCTGCCCTGTATTTTTCCAAAGCAGTCGTGTATTCAAGCTCAACATCATAAACACTTTTAGATTGTTCAGGAGTGAGTTTGTATTGCTGCTCATCGATCTTAGTGCGGCGCTGAGCCATCTGCTCTGCACTAATCGGCAAGTTACCGCGATGTGGTTGTGCTGCAGGTTGTTCCGTTGTCTGCGCAAACGATACCATTGAAGCAGCGCCAAGCAATACACATGTGATGATCAATTTTTTCATATTTATGAATTTTGGTGGTTTAATTAAAAGAATAATAGAGTACTAAATTAGAATATTTATCGCAGAATAGTAAAAACGTAATATTTTTTTTCTCTAAACCGGGCTTAAACCCACTGAAACAGCCGTCCCTATTAGCTTTTGCTAATCCGTTCCGATTTGTTAAAAATGTTGTTTTTTAATCTCAAGTTAATATTTTAAAAATATGCAGCCCCTACTCAAAATCATCGTACAACAGATATTTTTTGCGGATCTTTTTAAAAGCAGCAATGTCATGCTGCCAGCCTTCGTGTATCTGCTCTTCGGTAAGGCCGTTCTTTATTTGTTCTTCAAGTTTCGCAGTGCCTGACAACTTCAGGAAAAACCCATTGAAGAATTTCTCTTTTGCGGGGTAAGCGTGATACGCATGGATAAGCCAGCTTACACGCATCCTGTTGTTCGTTTGCGCCAGTACTTCTTCGGCAGTGTTTCCTACAACTTCGCCGTAACAAAGCGTATTCTGGTACGGAGGATTTTTAGCTCCCTCTCCGCTTTTGGGCGTAAAAAAGTAAGTGTACCCGCCTTTGAATTCAGGGCAACCATATTGCTGGAACGGAAGGCTTGTGCCGCGCCCCACACTTACAACTGTTCCTTCGAACAGGCATAAAGACGGGTAGGCATATATAGCAGCCATAGTTCTGAGGTTAGGGGAGGGAGCTACGGGCAAACTATATTTTTTTGCATGGCCGTAATTGATACACTTTATCACTTTAAGGTCCAAATCTTTTGCATTTGCCAGCCACTGCTCCCCTACCAGCATCTGCGCGTATTCGCCCGGTGTCATTCCATATACTACGGGTATGGGTTGCATACCTACAAAAGATTTATTTGCACTTTCCAGCATAGGGCCATCAACATAAAAGCCATTGGGATCCGGGTGATCCAGGATAATTAATTGCTTGTGATTCTCTGCGCAGGCCTCCATGCAATATTCAAGCGTGGAAATGTAGGTATAGAAGCGGACGCCCACATCCTGCAAATCATACACGACAATGTCCACATCAGCGAGATCTTCAGGCTTTGGCTTTTTATGATTGCCATACAATGATATTACCGGGATACCTGTGGCCGAGTCTACTGCATTATCTATATTAGCCCCGGCATCTTCTTTGCCACGAAAGCCGTGCTCGGGAACGAAAATTTTCACGACATCCACTTTTTTGTCCAATAGGATATCAAGCAGGGATTCATCACCTACCCTGGACGTTTGATTAATAACCAGCGCTACACGCTTATGTTTTAACAGCGGTACATAATTGTGGGGCTGGGCATCTGCGGGCTTTATCGTGGTGTCATAAAGACCGCCGGCATAGGTGAGCAGGGGGAAGAAAAGGAGTACAAGAAGGAGCCTCACCCCGGACCTCTCCCGGGGAGAGGGAGGTGGGCTCTGTGGCCTCTCCCCGACCCCCTCCCAAGGAGAGGGGGATGAAATCTGCACGATATTATGCAAGGGGGGTATTATGTTGTTTAGGAGCTTGGTAATGGTCATGATCGGTTTGTAAAAATATCTCAAAATAGTCACTTTGTATTGGCTAATGCCCTATCAATAATGCCTGTTTTGGCATAGTTTTTTTTCTTAACTAAATATTATTACTGTAACTAAATTATATTAGTAACTTGCACGCTTTATTTTAATTTTTACAAACCATACGTATGCAACAAGTAAAAAAGGGTGATAAGGTAAATGTACATTATCATGGTAAATTAACAGACGGCTCAACTTTTGACAGCTCAGAAGGCCGCGAACCATTACAGTTCACTGCCGGCAGCGGACAGGTAATCAAGGGCTTTGACGACGCTGTTATAATGATGACCATTGGCGAGAAGAAGACAGTGAATATACCTGTTGCCGATGCTTATGGCGAACGCAATGATGATATGGTAATGGAATACCCTATCAGCGAATTCCCGGCAGATATGAAGCCGGAGGTAGGCATGGAACTGCAAATGGGCGACAACTCGGGCAACGTATTTCCGGTAGTGATAACAGCTGTTAATGATGAAACAGTGATGCTGGATGCCAACCATCCGCTTGCAGGACAAGACCTGGTGTTTGATATTGAACTGGTGTCGATAGGTTAAGCCACCCCCGCCCCCTAAAGGGGAGTCATTCATCGGGGATTGTTCTGTATCCTGCAACAGTATAAAGATTTAGCTGAATTATTTTCGAATAGATCAAAATAAAAAACAG
This sequence comes from uncultured Bacteroidota bacterium, assembly GCA_903821975.1. Classification (GTDB taxonomy): domain Bacteria; phylum Bacteroidota; class Bacteroidia; order Chitinophagales; family Chitinophagaceae; genus Nemorincola. The sequence continues at coordinate 5,887 of CAIJNJ010000524.1, read as the reverse complement.
GCGCTTATAGCGTCTGTTTTTTATTTTATGAGGTGGGGTGAATTATTCTTTTACGAAGCGGGCAACGGCTATTTTATTGCCATTTGCGTCACGAACCTGCAGCAGGTAAACGCCAGAAGCAAGTGAGCTTACATCAAACGACTGTGTACCATCGGCTGCAACATCCAATGTGTTGCCAACCTGGCGTCCGAGCATATCGTGTATAGATATCTTATCTGATTTGCTGAGGTTATCCAATGTGATACGGCCTGCGGAAGGATTTGGATAAACATCAAGCTCTGTGTTTTTCACAATGCTGTTTACGGCGAGATGCGGGTCATAAGCTTTACGTACACGCTCGTTATTGGCATCGGCAATAAAGATGTTGTGGTAATTATCGACGGCTACGCCAAAAGGAGTGTGTAGATTTGCACCAAGGGCAGGTCCGAGATCGCCGCCAAAACCAGCCGAACCATTACCTACCACGGTGGTAATAATACCATTCCTGTCTACTTTACGGATAACGTTATTATTTGCATCAGCGATATAAAGATTACCGGCAGTATCAACGGCTATACCTGCAGGGCCATTGAGCTCAGCGCTGGCTGCAGGACCGGTATCACCAGTATGGCCATACAAGCCATTGCCCGCGTATGTAGTGATGATGCCATCTGTATCTACCTTGCGGATAACATTGTTCTTATAATCTGTGATAAAGAGGTTGCCAATAAGATCGACCGCAACAGAATACGGTGAATCGAGACGAGCGTTGATAGCGGGCGTGTAATCGCCGCTGTAGCCCGCGGTATCATTACCAGCCACTGTAGAAACAATACCTGCAGTGTTCACTTTACGAACCACATTATTCTCGGCATCTGCAATGTACATGTTGCCGAAAGTATCGACAGCTATGCCCCGCATGCCGCGAAATCTGGCGCTTGTTGCGGGGCCGCCATTACCAGTATAGCCAAGGATACCGGTACCGGCAACTGTGCTGATGATGCCAAGTGTATTAACCTTACGAACAACGGAATATATACCATCTACGATATAGAGATTGCCCAGCTTATCTACAGCAACTGCCTGCGGATTGATGCGTGCAGACGTGGCAAGGGTACTATCCCCGGTGTAACCACCTGTACCTGTACCTGCAAATGTGGTAATAACATCACCGCCGTTTATCTTACGCACACGCACATTATAGTAGTCAACAACGTATACATTCTCACCCTTGTCTACAGCTACATTAATAGGTGCATACAACTGGGCGCTGGTGCCGACCATCCCGTCATTACTGAAACCGAGTACACCTGTACCGGCAATGGTCTTAATGTCTAATGTTTGTGCAATAGCAGCCTGTGATAGCAGTACCAGGCAGGAAATAAACAGAGTATATGTATATTTCATAAACTTCATAAGGAATATTTGGCCAAATATAACATTATTAAGTCAAAAGTTAAAGGGCAAAAGCCAAAAGTGAGTTGAAACATATTGAAAATAATGCTGTTTTGAGAGCCGTTCAATGGACTTGTACCGATTGGATATTGAAACACAGCATAAAAGCGTCTCTCGCAGAGGCGCAAAGGCGCAGTCGCCCCCTGTATTGTTTTTAAGGCCGCAAACCCATAATAGTCGATGCAGGTTTCTATTTGTTAAATGGTATTATACCGCCTAATTTTCAAAAAACGGGCATCTCACCACAGTCAACCCTTTCAGGGTTGTGTAATGAAACATCATCGTACCGTGAGTTTCACTCAGGGCTATTAACAATTAAGCCTTTCAGGCTTATGCTTTAAATATGCGTATGTAAAGACTCAAATGAAACGCCTGACCTATTTCAATGTTCTCTGGACTCTTTGGGGCAATTTTGAGCGGATAAGATCGTAGGACTGGCTTATGCAGTGCTTCCATTCTTTGGGTTTGAGCTTATTGAATTCCTGAACATAGACCCACTTATTCCTAGCCATATAGGGGGCCGGTATTATACCATCCCTTTCCGTCATTTCGTCGAATTCTCCGGGTAATACTTTAAAGCTGGCGCCACCCTCTTCGCTGGTTACACAAAACATCTTATCGGCCACGCTAAAGCAAATATCTGCGCCCCATTTAAGGTCTTCCGAAGTGGCGGGGAAAGACAGGCATAATTCGCGAAGCTGTTCGAGGTTCATTTTACTGTTTTATAGTTTTTGCAATAAGCGGAACAAGTTGCTGCGCCCATACCGCATATTCTTTGGCAGAAGGATGCAGACCATCCGGAGCAAGATATTCTTTATTCTGCCCGTTCTGGCGGGTGCTGCCGGTGATATCGAGATACCGGCAATTGTGCGCGAGTGTTATTTCTTTGCATGCCGCGTTATACTCATCTATCTCCTTTGCCACCTGCTGCCTGTCGCGGCCCTCGGCAAAAGGCGTCGCTCCCCAATCGGGGATGGAGAGTACAAATACATGTGCGGCGTTACCCTTGGCAAATACAATAGCCTGGTCGAGCAACTGTGTGTATTCCTGGCGGTAGTTATCAATACTGCGGCCACGGTATTGATTATTGACGCCGATGAGCAGCGTAACAAATGAGAAGGTCTCGTTGATGTTGTGCTCACGTATTGATGCGGCAAGCTCATCTGTTGTCCAGCCGGTAGTGGCAATGATAACGGGGTCTGCGACATCAAAATGCTGTTCCTTCAAAAGCTTTACAGCCTGATGCGGAAAGTTATCATGAATAGGCACCTGTTCGCCTATGGTGTATGAATCTCCGAGCGCTAAGTATGTGTACATATGGTTTGTGCTTTTAGAAACAGCATTGAGTACGAAAGGCTGTAAAAATAACAGTGTAAAAAATAGTGCCAAACAATACCGTAAATAAACACAATGTTTTGTAAACATAACTGCCGTTTTTCTTAATTACATACGGCTACTTCACATAAACAGTTTTAATGTTCACAAATTCATGGATACCGAAGCTGCCTAATTCGCGGCCATAACCACTTTGCTTGGTGCCACCAAAGGGAAGGTGTGGGTCTGAATGCACAAAATCATTTACAAAGCAACTGCCTGCCTGCAGTTCTTCTGCGGCCAGCTTCTCTGCCCGTGCCCTGTTTTTAGAGATGATACCACCGCCAAGGCCATAGATGCTGTCATTGGCTATGCGCATGGCATCTTTCTCATCCTTTGCCTCGATGATGGCCGCTACGGGGCCGAATAACTCATCATCATAGGCAGGCATTCCTTTCTTCACTTTTGTGAGTACAGTAGGCGGATAGTACGCACCGGGGCCATCGGGGATAAAACCGCCACAAAGCAGTTTCGCTCCTTTTTCTATACTCTTCAGCACCTGCTCATGAAGCTGGTCGCGGAGGTCTGTTCTCGCCATGGGACCTATCCTGCTCTTTTCATCCATGGGATCGCCCCAGGTGGCTTTCTTCATCTGCTCCGTGAAACGTTTTTCGAATTCTTTATACACGGATTTAACAACGACGAACCTCTTTGCCGCAATACAGCTCTGGCCGCTATTGACCAGGCGGCCGCGCACGGCTATTTCGACCGCTATATCCATATCGGCATCTTCAAGTATCACATAAGCATCACTGCCACCAAGTTCCAAGACCTGTTTCTTTAAATTCCTGCCGGCGGCCTCTGCAACCTTGCTGCCGGCCGCGGTGCTGCCCGTAAGCGTAACCGCCGCAATGCGCGGATCATCTATCAGCTTTTCCACCCTTGAAGACGGGATGAGCAACGTTTGCAGCAAGCCTTTGGGAGCGCCGCCCTTCAGTATGATCTTTTCTATGGCAAGGGCGCAGCCGCTGACATTGGAGGCATGTTTGAGTATCATGACATTGCCCGCCATAACCGTAGGGGCAAATGCGCGAAACACCTGCCAGTAAGGGAAATTCCATGGCATGATGGCTAGCACGACACCCATAGGCTGATAAGAAACATAACTTTTCCGAGCGTCTGTCTTAACTATTTCATTTGCGAGGAATTTCGCGCCGTTCGTTGCATAGAATTCTAAAGTAGCAGCGCATTTTTCCACCTCGTAATAGCCTTGCTGTATAGGTTTTCCCATTTCCAGCACTGCGAGCTTTACGAGCCGGTGTTTTTCTTTGCGTATCTCCTTTGCGATGTTCTTTAAAACCACTGCCCTTTTGCTGAACGGCAGTTGCCGCCATTCTTCAAAGATTTTACGGGCGGTCTTCAGCGAGTTTTCTACCTTTTTTTCGTCATATATTTCGTAAGAAGCTATTTCCTTTCCTGTGGCGGGATTGATGGAAGTAATTTGCTGTGACATGGCATCAAAATTTGCTATAAAATTAATTAACCTTATCCGTACAAAACGTTTTTATAAATTTGCTGTTCAGAAATTAACAAACCATAATACAGAAGATAACTTTTGTGTATTAAAAGGCCGTGATTTAACTTAGGGCCGTTAATTTCAGCATCATGGTTCGGCGGGGCTCACCAAGAATATGTATTTAGCTTCAAAATTTTATATAAAAACGAAATGGTAACGGAAAAGATAAAATTCGGGACAGACGGATGGCGGGCAATAATAGCCCAGGATTTTACTGTATATAATGTAGCCCGCGTGAGCCAGGGCCTTGCAGACTGGCTGTTACCACAAAGCAAACAACCGGTAGTGGTTGTAGGGCATGACTGTCGCTTTGGTGGCGAATTGTTTACAGAAATAACCACTAAAGTGTTGTGTGCCAATGGTGTAAAGGTATTGCTGGCAAAAGGCTTCATCAGCACGCCGATGATATCTATGGGTGTATTGATGCAGAAAGCTCAGCAAGGAGTGGTAATAACCGCATCGCACAACCCGCCATCTTATAACGGATATAAACTGAAAGGAGCGCATGGCGGCCCATCGAGCCCCAAGGACATAGCTGCAGTAGAGGCATTGATACCCGCAGAGGTAGATATGCCCTCACAGCCGCTGGCGTACTGGGAAGAAAAAGGTTTGCTTGAGTACATAAACCTTGAGGACATGTACGTTAAGTACCTGGAAGAGAAATTCGACTTTGGTGCGTTCGCGAAATCGCCGTTCAAAATGGCCTATGATGCTATGTATGGTGCAGGTCAAAACGTGATACGCCGCGTGCTGCCAGGCGCAGTGCTGATACATTGTGATGACAACCCGGGATTTCACGGGCAGGCGCCGGAACCATTGGATAAAAACCTGAAAGAACTGGCCAAAACAGTAGCCACAACTCCTGAAATAAAAATAGGACTGGCAACAGACGGTGATGCAGACCGCATAGGGCTGTATGACGGTGATGGTAATTTTGTAGATGCACATAACATAATACTGCTGCTTATACACTACCTGCATAAGTACAAGGGTATGACGGGGAAAGTAGTCATCGCATTCTCTGTAACAGACAGGGTAAAAAAACTGTGCGAGCATTATGGGATACCAGTAGAAGTGACCGCAATAGGGTTTAAGTACATCAGCGAGATAATGGTACATGAAGATGTACTGGTTGGCGGTGAAGAAAGCGGTGGTATTGCGGTGAAGGGACACATACCAGAGCGCGATGGTATTTATGACGGGCTTGTGCTTTATGAGTTCATGAACAAAACGGGCAAGACGCTTAAAGAACTTTGTGAAGAAGTGTATGCCATTGTAGGCCACTTTACCTACGACCGCCACGATCTTACAATAGACAACGACAAGAAGAATGCCATCATCAAGAAAGCGGCAGATGGCGGGTATACCAAATTTGGCAAGTATGGCTTTAACCGTGTAGAAACAATAGACGGCATTAAATACCACCTGGATAACGGGGGATGGATAATGCTGCGTGCATCGGGCACAGAGCCACTGCTGCGCGTGTATGCCGAGGGCAACAGCAAGGAAGAAACGCTGGATATACTGACGGATGTGAAGAATACTATCCTATAGCAGGTAGCT
>CAIJNJ010000523.1 GCA_903821975.1 uncultured Bacteroidota bacterium | reverse complement strand
GGAGAGGGCCGGGGAGAGGTCTTAACTAAAAAGTTAAAATGTGCCACCGATGCATATTAAGATGACAAATAAACTATTTTTGTTCCTACACATTTTCATATTTCTTTTATATAACATGAGTTTCACTAATACTAATGTAATGTCCCGTGTCGCCAAGGTCAGTTTGCTGGTAATGTTTTTACTGGGCGGGTTTTCTGCGTTCTCGCAGGAAAGTGCCGATAAGATCGTTGCCGTTGTGGGGAAGAACCGTATCATTCTCCAGTCTGATATAGAGATGCAGGCGCTTCAGTCACGGCAGCAGGACCCTAACTTTAACGACTCCATGAAGTGCATGATACTGCAGCAAATGATATTGCAGAAGATACTGGTGGAGCAGTCTGAGCGGGACAGCGTGAAGATCACAGATGAAGATGTGGATGGCCAGCTCGATAACCGCCTGCGTTACTTTATACAGCTATATGGCTCAAAGGAAAAACTGGAGCAGGTCTCCGGCAAAACCATTTACCAGTTAAAGGATGAATACCGCGATGTGATCAGGGAGCAGATGCTTGCCGAGAAAGTGCAGCAAACAATATTAGAGCCCGTAAAGATCACACCCGCTGAAGTATCGGCATTTTATAAGAAGATCCCGGTTGATAGTTTACCATTCTTCCCTGCTACAGTAGAGGTGGGGCAGATTGTTATTGACCCCATAGTAAGCCAGGAAATGAATGACTACGCCCGCCAGAAACTGGAAGGCATACGTAAAGATATTATTGACAGCAAGATCACTTTCGAGACCGCTGCCGGTCTTTACAGCGATGACCCGGGTAGCCGTGACAATGGCGGCAGGTATGATGGTGTAACCCGCACCGGTCCGTGGGCTGCCGAGTTTGTAGCTGCCGCTTTCAAGTTGCAGAACGGTGAAATATCACCGATCATAAAAACAAAATTCGGTTACCACATCATACAGATGATAAATCGCAAAGGTGACGAAGCCGACCTCAGGCACATACTCATCAAGCCGGAAGTTACATCCGCTGATTATAAGCGGTCACTGGAAAGACTGGACAGTATACGAGGCGAACTGGTATCCGGTAGGATAGTATTCCAGGGAGCGGTGGGCTCGTTCTCTACCGATGAAGTAGCCAAGCGCACGGGCGGTATGATCGCCGACCCTAACACGGGCAACACAGAGTTGGATATGACCAAACTCGACCCCGGTATGGTGCTCATGTTGGATACAATGAAACAGGGCGAATTTTCTAACCCGCATATTTTCCTTACAGATCAGCGCGAGAAGTCATGCCGTATTGTGTACCTGAAGAGCCGCACATCACCGCACAAGGCCAATCTGAAAGATGATTACAGTAAGATAGAAGAAGTAGCGCTGTCGCAGAAAAAGCAGCTGAAAATGCAGAATTGGGTGCTCTCAAAACTGTCTACTTTTTATCTGAAGATATCTCCTGATTACGATGACTGCCGCATTTTGAAGCAATGGCAGACCAACAGCACCAAATCTGATTGATCAGCGGAGTGTAAGAAATGCTTTACCTAAGTTGTCGGTAATATCTCCGGCTATTAATACTTCTTGCGATAATTCTTTAGCGGCCATATCTCCGGCAAGGCCATGCAGGTATACGCCCAGCATAGCAGCTTCATGTGGTTCATAACCTTGTGCGAGCAGTCCGGTAATAATGCCGGTAAGTACATCACCGGTGCCGCCCGTAGCCATTCCAGCATTGCCGGTCATGTTATACCAGCACTCGCCCTCGGTAGTTATCACAGCAGTGTGGTGGCCTTTCAGCACAATGTTTATGTTGTAGCGCATTGCTTGTATGCGCGCATGGTCTATCTGTATCATGCTGTTGGCGTTCTCACCAAACAGCCGCATGAATTCTTTAGGGTGTGGGGTAATGACAGAACCTTTCGGCAGTTTTGCCAGCAGGTCCGGGTGTTTCGCTATAAGGTTCAGTGCATCGGCATCCACTACCACCGGGTCTTTGCAGGCTTCAACGAATGAAGCCAGAGCATGGGCGGTCTTGGTATCAGTACCCATGCCCGGGCCTATGCCTATGGCATTTGCCTGCTCCCATCCGCCTATTTTTTCTATCACGCGCTCACCACTTGTCATGCACATTACTTCCGGTATAGAGGTCTGCAGTATGTGGTAGCCAAAGCCCGGGATGAGCGCGGTCACCAGCCCTGCGCCTGCACGCAGTGCGGCTTTCGAGCTGAGTGTTATCGCGCCCATCTTGCCATAGCTACCGCCTATCATCAGGGCATGGCCATAAGTGCCCTTGTGCGAGAAAGGCATCCGTGGTTTGTATATAGCTGCAGCATCTTCCGCATCAATGGTCTTGTATTGGGTTTGTGTAGCGTTGATAAAGGTCTTGTCAAGGCCTATATCCAGTATGTGGATGTTGCCCGCGAGCACACCTGTTTCGGGATGCAGGAATGTGCGCTTGTAGAATTGGAAGCTCAATGTGTCCTGTGCGCTCAGTATGGCAGCATCTTTATCGGGTATGATGTCTGCGGGCAGGCCGCTGGGTATATCTATGGCTATCTTTTTGTTGGGTAGCTGGTTTACCTGGTTGATGAAGGCAGCCACCCATCCCTGTGTTGGCCGGCTGAGACCGGTACCCAGTATCGCATCTATAATAACGATGTGCGGTGGTATGTCGGTAATAAAAGTATCCGGCTCTACAATGGTTGCCAGGTCTTTATCTATCGTCTGTAGTCGCTGCAGGTTAGAGCGGCAGTCGGCCGACATGTTGTCCTTACTCAGCCGCAGCAGAAAAGCCTTTACACCATAGCCGCGCTGTTGCAGCAGGCGTGTGATGGCCAGGCCGTCGCCGCCATTATTACCAGTGCCGCAAAGCGCTACAAATAAGGTGTCCTTTGGAAATCTGTCGCGTATCCAGTTAGCGCACTTGGTGGCAGCACGTTCCATCAGCTCGGTTGAGGTAATGGACGATGCCTGTATCGTATAAGCATCGCAGGCGTGTATCTGTGCGGCGGTAAAGAGTTTCACAGTACCAAAATAGGTAAAATATGGTGAAAATATCGGGGTGGGGTATAATTCCCGCTCTTTAATGGCTGGCTACCAGCTTGTATACCTTACCGGTTGTGCCCGATAAGCCCACTTTGGCTCCGGTAGTCACATATATTTCTCCCGAAAGGTCCTGGCCCATGCCCTTCACGTATTGCCCTATGTTATTTGGGAAGCCCGTCAGGCTTATATCATCATAGGTGCCCACCCCGAAGTTGTTGATGTGCCCTGTATATATTTTGCCATTTGCGGTACCGTCTTGCGACAGGCTGCCAAAAACATATGCCCCTTGCAGCCCCGGCAACGCAGTGCCGCGATACACATATCCCCCGATAACGGCAGTGGTAACGCCCTTACCTGCTGGGTTGGAGCGGTTCATCAATGCAATTGCCGGGTCCATCAATCGATGGCCCCAGGGATCTGATATTGGGCATGTTGGCCGCACCACATGGTCGCTGTCTGTATCGAAACAATCAGGGCCCTCTTTCACATTCCAGCCATAGTTGCCGCCGCTGATAATGAGGTCTATCTCCTCATAAAGGGACTGGCCCACATCGCCAAGCAAAAGCTGGTGCGTGCCGCCCATATCGAATGAAAAACGGTAAGGGTTGCGGAAACCATATGCATATATTTCCTGTTTTGCGTTCGTGCCCACAAATGGATTGTCAGTGGGTATGCTGTATGGGGTAGTGTTGACATCAATTCGCAACACCTTGCCTAAAAGGTTAGAATCTATACTTTGCGCATTGCCCCCGCCATTAACAGTATACCAGTCCGAAACATGCCCCGGCCCGTTGTCGTCACTGCCGCCGCCATCGCCAATAGATATATACAGGTACCCGTCCGGGCCAAATGCAATTGTACCCCCATTATGGTTCTGGTATGGATGGTCCACTTCAAGTATCACATGTTCTGATGGAATGTCGGCAACGTTGTTGTTGGTTGCAGACACCTTGAACTCGGAGATACGCGTCAGGCTGTTAAAGCCGGTATTTGGCGGGGCTGTATAAAAGAGATAGAACTTACCATTCGTTTTGTAATCTGGGTGAAATGCCAGTCCTAGCAGGCCACGCTCGTCATAGTTTGTTACAAGCGGCAGTAGTTCACTGCTTACATCAATAAAGGGCGTGTTCAGTGTTGTTCCATCCGGCGTTACGATCCATATTTTGCCCACCTGGTCTACAATAAATAACCGCTTGCTGCTGTCCGGAGCTTCTACTACCAATATTAGCGCCACCATGTTTTGGGCCACAAGTTGTAGTGTAGCATTTACAACCACAGGCCGGCTCTTTTTACACCCGGCAGATGCGGCCAATAGGACAATAAGTAAAAGTAAGGCGATGTTATTTTTCTTCATATTGTACAAGAGTGTGAATGAGTTTGATCGTAGAGGCACTTAGATTATTAACGCATTTAAAGTAAATATATTTTGCAAAACCATGCCATTGGAAAATAGCTCTTTTGCCGGTATGTATCATGATAAAGAAATGCTACTGGACAGGATTTAGTAGCTTACTCGCCTGTCAAAGTCTCTACCACAAACATTTTACCGGATATTTTACAAAATGTTTATCCAGTGTAATGATGGTTAAATTATCGGTAATAGCTTGTGCAATGATCACTCTGTCGAACGGATCTCTATGTATAAATT
>CAIJNJ010000522.1 GCA_903821975.1 uncultured Bacteroidota bacterium | reverse complement strand
CATATGCCATGCAATATTTTTAAATATTGCACGTTATAGGTGGCGCTGATGTATGAAGAAGTATCTACCCACATTCCTGTTTTGTCTTTTTTTCTGCCTGCAGGCTTCCGGTCAAAACCTGGTCACTAACCCCGGTTTTGAGGAAAAATATAAATGCCCTTCAGACCGCAGCACTATAATTTACTTGCCCATATACCGCGATTTCCCTTCTGCATTAGACTGGGTAAGCCCGCTAAACACTACCCCTGATTATTTTAACCGTTGCGCTTCCGCAGCTACTGTGCGGCTGCCCCATCTTAGCATAGATGGTTATCATGAGCCTCATAGCGGTGATGCGTGTGCCGGCATTTCCATGTTTTCCGGCAACGTGTTCCATGACACTTCTGATTACTGGTCTGAGTACCTCGAAACAAAATTATCATCGCCGCTGGAAGCCGGTCACGACTATTATGTAAGCTACTATGTATGCCTTACTAACCATTCTGCAAGCAACTACAACATTATCTCTGTCGACAATATAGGCGCGCGCCTCACCGTGAATATGACGGATACAAGTTGCCTTGAACCCATGTTCTTTCTTTCCGGCAAACCTGATATTCATACCCCTGCCGGCACATTTATCACGGACACTATAAACTGGACACTGGTCTCCGGCATATTTCATGCTACCGGCGGCGAGCAATGGCTTACCATCGGGCATTTTTACTCCGATACACTTCATTACCTCGTACTGTTTTCTCCCGTCGGCGATATCGGCAAGATCCATTCCATATGCTACATGCTCGTAGATGATGTTTGCGTCACAGACATGAGCACCCCGGACATCACCGATACGGTCATCTACACACCGCAGTTCCCGGTGTCCATAGGCCTCGGAAAAGAAGAAGGGCAATACCTGTGGGATAGTGGCGATACTACATTACAGATCAAAGTATCTGCACCGGGAACATTCGTTCGCCAGCGCTGGGCCAACTGTAAATACTACATCGATACCATCAAAATAAAAGAGATGCCCGTTGATTACTGTGTATGGCTGCCCTCTGCCTTCACGCCAAATGATGACGGGCTCAATGACCAGTTCGGACCCGGTAATACCTATTGTCACCCTGATTTCAGTGATTTCAGTTTCAACATCTACAATAGGTGGGGGCAGCTTGTTTTCCAGACAGTGGATCCCGGCCTCAAATGGAACGGCAAACTAAATGGCGTACCACAGGAAATGGGTGTCTATTTTTACACGCTCAGGTATGAGTATGGCGGCGCCTTTGTAGCACAAAACAAAACACCCGGTAAACCCGTCGTAATTAAAGGGGATGTTACACTCGTTAGGTAAGCTTCAGGCTTTATTATATGTCCCAAAAAAAGTTGCCCTGACCTTTAGGTCGGGGGTAGCGTCGTGAGTTATAATTGGCTTCAGCCAAAATCACACATGTATCCTTGACGAAAATTATTTTTCAATAGCCGCAACGATCTCAGGGCTCATTGGCTTTGTGCGCGGATCAAAAACAGCCACCAGGTTACCCTTTTCATCGATCAGGTATTTCTGGAAATTCCATTTCACTTCGCTGTCTTTAAGATTATTATATTTTTTCTCTGTCAGCCAGTGGTAGATAGGCGCCATATCATCGCCCTTCACAGATATTTTTGAAGCCATAGGAAAAGTTACACTGTAATTTTTAGTACAGAATTCAGATATTTCCTTATCAGATCCCGGCTCCTGTGCCCCGAAGTTATTCGCCGGGAAGCCCACGATCACCAGCTTGCCTGCATATTTCTTTGACATAGCCTCAAGGTCAGAATATTGCGGAGTATTGCCGCATTGGGATGCCGTATTCACGATCAGTATTTTCTTACCCTTGTATTTGGCGAAATCAATGGTGCCACCTGTGAGGCCGGCAACTTTAAAATCATAAATGCTTTGCGGTACTGCATCTGTTTTTACAGGTGTAAAAAAGAACAGAAATCTGATCATTAATAAAAAGTGGAGTGCCATGGTTTTATATTTTGATGCTAAAGATGATGAATTTTATCTGATATATCGTAATTTAAACCGTTTCTTTATTAAAAATTAATGCCTCTTTTTATTGCGGGGTTTTATATTTTTGAGAGACCGCAATATGGCCAAGTATAAACAAAATAAAAAAGTGCCCCATCCGCAGGCAAAGAGCGCGGCGCAAGTTGTTGATAAACAACCTGTACGCTCTGCTTTGCCCCAGGTTAATGTATTGGCAGACAAATGGCTTATCATCATGCTGGTTGCCTTTGCATTCCTTATTAATGCAGCCACTATCCGGTATGATTACACGCTCGATGACCCCTATTTTACGACAGATAACCCCTATGTAAAGGAAGGACTTTCCGGTATACCTACATTTTTTACCCATGCCGCTTATTATGGCGTGTTCAAAAACCATGATGCTTCTTACCGCCCTTTGATGCTTACCAGCTTTGCTGTAGAAAAACAGTTATTTGGATTTAATCCACAGATCAGCCATTTCATAAACCTGGTATTGTTTTGTATCGCCATTGTTTTTTTGTTCCGGCTGTTCCGGAAGATTTTCAATGACTATTCGCCCTACATACCCTTTTTTATAGTGCTGCTCTATGAGTTGCATCCCATACATACCGAAGTTGTGGCCAGTGTAAAAAGCCGCGATGAGTTACTCGCGCTGCTATTTACTTCGCTTAGCATGCTGCAAAGCTTTAAGTATATAGATTCTAAGAAAACCCTGCACCTCATTATCTCCGCAGTATTTTTCTTCCTTGCACTCATCTCAAAGGAAAGTTCTATCACGTTTGCGGCCATTATGCCGCTTAGCATTTATTTTTTCAGAAATGAAAAGCCGGGCAAGATTATCACCGCTGTAGTCCCTTACCTCGTAATGGCCGGTGTATACATGCTTATGCGCATGGCCTTCATAGAAAGCGATGGCGAGAAAGTAAGGATACTGGTAAACAACAATGCGCTTATGGCCGCAACTACCTATGCCGATAAGCTCGCAACCATTTTATTTATCCAGTTCAAATATATTTCACTACTTGTCTTTCCACACCCCCTTTCCTGGGACTACTCTTACAGTGAGATACCCATTATCGGCTTTTCAAATCCAAAAGCGCTCTTATCAATTATTGTCATTGGCGGGCTGCTGGCCTATGCCCTGCTAAAACTAAAGAGTAAAGATGTCTTTTCTTATTGCATCCTGTTCTATTGTGCCGGCGCCGTTATTACGTCGAACCTGCTGGTAGATATAGGCTCCACAATGGGGGAGCGTTTCATCTTCACCGCTTCGCTCGGGTATTGTATAGCGCTGGTTTTCCTTGTGGTCAAGTTGCTCAAAGCCGATAAGTTGAACATCCGTTATGCCAACTCCCAAAAGGTGTTCTTCGTCATGATCGCCATATCCGTATTATATGCTGTAAAAACCGTGGCACGAAATGAAGTATGGAAAAACAACCTTGTACTGTATAAAAGCGGTATTGAAACCGCCCCTGGCAGTTGGCGCTCACACTATCTGTTGGGTGTACAGTACACCAAACTGCTCAACGCCGAAAAAGATCCAACTGCCAAGAAAGAAATCTTCAATAATGCTATCGAACAGTTTAATAGCAGCTACTCCATATTACCAAGCTCTGATGTTTCATTGCTCAAAGGCTATGCATTCGAGTTTGGGGGATTAAATGATTCCGCAATAGCGGCATACAAGCTCACCTTACTGCTCGATAGCACCAACAGGCAGGCGGCAAGCAACCTGGGTGGTATGTACTTACGCACCAGCCAACTCGATGCCGCAATACAGCTATTAAGTAAGGTTATAGCAAAGGACACCACTTTTGTAGACGCATTATACAACCTTGGCGCCGCATACGGCAACAGCGGCAGGTTTAAGGAAGCAGAAAAATATTACGTGATGGCAATCAGGAAAAACCCAAACCCTCAACCGAATGTACTGATGAGTATGAGCAATATATACAAGTTTATGGGAGACTCTGCAAATGCACAATATTACCGCCAGCAACTTTATAAGGCTTTAAACGCGGCTAAGTAATAAATGGGGCTTCCCTGCGGTTGTATATTAGTGATTTTGTATTTACATTGTTACCGGTTAGTGTTTTAAGAATAAAAAATCATCGTGGCAAAGAATAAACAAACACCAAAAGCAGAACCACCAAAACCAAAAGCGCCGGTGGCGAATAAGCCCCAGCCTGCAGTACGCCAGGCCGCTAAAGGCATTACAGATAACTGGTACATCATCATACTGATGGCGGTCGTATTTATTGTTAATGCCCGTACCATCAGCTATGAATACACATATGACGATGCGGTTTTCACCTCTAAAGGAAACCTCATAGATATCAGTTCCGGTGGTGGCCTTGCCTGCATTCCCGCTTTATTCACCCATGGTAAGAACTATTGTTTCGATAAAAGTAACAATGGTTCGTATCGTCCTTTATTGCCCGCTACCTTCGCCATTGAGCATAGTGTTTTCGGTTTTAACCCCATGGTCAGCCATTTTGTGAACCTTGTATTAGCCTGCGTGCTGATAATGCTCTTATTCAAAGTCCTCAGGAAAATGTTCAGTGATTACTCGCCCTACATTCCGTTCCTGGTCCTGCTGCTCTTCGAGCTGCACCCTATTCATACAGAGGTAATGGCCAGCGTAAAGAGCAGGGACGAGATACTGGCACTGCTGTTTACCGCCTTAAGCATGCTTCAGACCTTTAAGTACATGGAGAATGACAACGCAAAGCACCTTGCATTATCAGGGCTTTATTTTTTTATAGCACTGCTGGCCAAGGAAAGCCCGGTTTGCTTTGTCGCTATTGTTCCGCTTACACTATATTTTTTCATGAACGGAACGCTCAAAAAGATACTTACGGCCACCGCGCCTTATTTTATCGTCACCTGTGTGTTTATATTGATACGCGGGCTGATACTGGAAAAAGGAGCCGGCGATGTGTCTATAACAGAAAATACACTCGTGGGCGCGGCTAATTTTTCTGAACGTTTGGGCACTGTATTGGTCATCCAGTTAAAATACCTGCAGTTACTGGTATTCCCCCACCCCTTATCGTTCGATTATTCATACAACCAGGTACCTATCGTCGGTATCACGAATATCATCGCTCTTATTTCCCTGGTGATTATGACTGCGCTTTTTGCCTTTGCGGTCGCAAAATTCAAAAGCAAGAATATTTATGCTTATTGCATATTGTTCTACTTCCTCGCTATGGGCGTTACCTCCGGCCTCATCATACAGATCGGAGCTACTATGGGCGAGCGCTTTTTGTTTATCGCTACGCTCGCATTTTGCATCGCTGTCATATTCCTGCTCGCAAAGCTATTTAAGATAGATATGAAAACAGCTACTTACGAGGGTTCCCGCAATTTTTCCTATGTTATCATCGTAGTTGCTGCGCTCTATGGTTTAAAAACCGTTGCAAGAAATGAAGACTGGAAAAGCAACCTTGATCTTTTCCAGAGCGGGGTGATAACCGCCCCTAATAGCTGGAGAAGCCAGAATTGTCTCGCCGTAGAATATAAGAGAATGGCATCTGCAGAAACAAATGCTGACCAGCAAAAAAAAGATTGTCTTGAAGCCATCAAATATTATACAAACTCTATAGCCATATACCCAAACAAGGCCGATACCCATGCCGACCTTGGCGCCGTATATTTTATGCTGAAAAATAACGATTCGGCGGTAGTCCACCTCAGCCGTGCACTTGCGTTAAATCCTAAGCTATCTAGTGCTGCGGCCAACATGGGTACTGTTTATCTTACACTCCAACAATTTCATACCGCTCTTGGGTATTACAGAACTACGGTAAACATTGACCCTACAAATGTAATTGCACAGTTCAACCTCGGCGTATGTTATTACCAGGAGCAGAAATATGATTCGGCTGTTAGTTGCTTTAAGAAATCCATTGAGATATCACCGGAATATTATAACCATAAAGCGTTTGAATATACAGGCATACTATACCGGATGATAGGCAAAGTAGATTCAGCATCCAGGTATGAAGCAATAGCTAAACAATACAAATAAACTTTTTAACCGGCGTTACCCGTTTTAGGTATATAACTTTTGAACATGAAAATAAATGAAAAATTATCCCCGTATTTACCGGGTATCTTATTGTTCATTTTTGCACTGACCATCAGTTTGCTCACTTACAAGGACTATGGCATCGGCTGGGATGAACCCACTCAGCGTGGCCCGGGCCTTATGAACTTCAACTACATGTACCATGGTGACCAGGAGTTATTCAAAAAATCATCTGATAACCACGGAGCCGGATACGAATTGCCCCTTATATTTATTGAGAAAGGATTGAAACTAACCGACCCGAGAGCTATTTACCAAATGAGGCATATCGTTACTCACGTATTCTTTCTTGTCTGCATGTTCTTCGGTTATATTTTAATACTACGGTTGTTCAAAGACAAGTGGCTGGCTAGCCTGGGTTATATCATGCTGGTATTATCACCCCGAATATACGGGCACTCATTTATTAACAGCAAGGATATACCGTTTTTATGCATGGCGCTGGTTGTGTTTGCTATATCCCAGATCGCGTTTGAGAAAAATAAAAAAAGGCTTTTCCTGCTGTTGGGCATTGCTACAGGTTACGCCACCAGTATAAGGATAATGGGGGTAATGTACGCAGCCTTTATTATGGCTTTCCTCGTCATCGATATGCTTACAGATATAAAGAAAAAAGAAAAACCAACAAAACAACTGCTGCACATGGCATTATTTACCATTGGCTTTTGTTTCTTTCTATACATTTCATGGCCTTATATCTGGAAGGCGCCTGTACAGAAATTCGGGGAAACATTCTCCAAAATGTCGCATTTTAATTGGAATGGTTCTGTGTTGTTCCAGGGAAAGATTATCGTTTGTACACAAATACCCTGGATATATTTCCCAACCTGGTTTATGATATCCAATCCTCCGATATGGCTGCTGGCTGGCTTTATCGGGATCGGTGTGATCTTATATGATTTTTTAAAAAAACCATTGACTTTTTTTCAAAACACCAATGAGCGCAACCAGCTTTTATACATCGCATCATTCGCTATTCCCATTTTTGCAGTAATTGTTTTACACTCAGTTATCTACGACGACTGGAGGCACCTCTACTTTGTATACCCTGCTTTTGTACTCATGGCAGTATATGGTATCCACAAATTCTGGAAAGGAAAGGTTAAAACAGTCATCCAGGTGATCTGTGCGATACAGATTGGTTTTATCGGATTCTTCATGATAAAGAACCATCCTTTCCATTATGTTTATTTCAATTCACTGGTATCTCATGAGGATGAATACCTCCGTAAAAACTACGATCTCGAATATTGGGGCTGCAGCATTAAGCAAGGGCTTGAGTATATAGCTGAAAATGACACCTCAAAGACGATCAGGGTTTGCAGTATCTTTAAGTCACCTTTAGAAAACGGTATTAAAATGTTGCCACCTGACCAGCGAAAACGCTTTGTGTGGATAGATGAGGCTACAAGGGGGGATTATTTCCTTACTAATTTCCGTCTTCACCCCGATGATTACCCGTCCAATAATATAGAATACGAGATAAAAGTACTTAACAGCACCATCATGCGTATTTATTTTATGCAGCCCAAAAAGACGTTGCCCGTTGTCAGGTAAATTACTTTGCTGTTTCCGAAATAAAAAGTTCGGCAGCTATTTTATCGGCAAACAATTTGCCCTTATCGGTTAAGATGAGTTTTTTATTGTCTTCCGTCAGCCATTTTTTTTCCTGGAAAGGATGGCTGCTTTTTTCTATAATAGTAGCTGTGGTATTGTCCCATTCATGGGCTATCTTATCAAGGTCGCACCCCCACATGGTGCGCAGCGAGGTCATTATGTATTCATTGAGATGTTCTATCCTGGTTAATTGCTCTTCTTCGTAAGGCAATGTATGTTCCTGTAGAATGCTCTTCGCATAAACCGCATTATTGGAAACATTCCACCTGCGGGATGTGCCGTTGAAAGAGTGTGCAGAAGGCCCTATGCCCAGGTAATGGTTCCCCCGCCAATAATTCGTGTTGTGCACGGCATACATGCCCGGCAGTGCAAGGTTAGATATCTCGTAATGCTCATATCCCATCTCAGCAGCCTGCTGCATCAGTATTTCAAACTGCCCCGCAGCTTGCGCAGGATCTACCGGCGATGCCTTTTTATTTCTTATCGCTGCCGATAATGCAGTCTTATCTTCCACGGTAAGTGCATAAGACGAAAAGTGAGGTATACCCAACTCGCTTATTTTATCCAGGTTGTGTTTCCATACGGCATCTGTAAGGCCGGGGGTACCATATATCAGGTCTATGCTCAGGTTGGTGAATCCGGCATCCTGCGCGGCCTTAATGGCATAATCTGCCTGCTGCGCATTATGTGCGCGCTTCATGTACAATAAGTCTTCCTCACGAAATGATTGTACACCAATGCTCAGCCTGTTAATGGCCGTGCCACATAATGATTTCAGATATTGCTTATCCAGGTCGTCAGGGTTGGCTTCCAGTGTACATTCTTTAAGCTCACTTACCGGGTGATATTTCAGGATCACATCAAAAAGATGGTTGATCTCATCAGCAGATAATAGCGATGGTGTCCCGCCACCAAAATAAACGGTCTCCACCGGCGCACCCTGCAGGTACTCCCGCTGCATTTCTATTTCCTTTTCAATCGCCAGCAGCACATCCTTCTTGTATTTCAGGGAAGTGGAAAAATGGAAATTGCAATAAACGCAGGCCTGTTTGCAAAACGGTATATGTATATAAATACCCGCTCCCCTTGCTGTTGCCTGCTTATCCGTAACTATTTCCATTAGCACAAAGATAGGACAATGTTCAGTGGCCATTAAGCATGCATAAAAGAACAAAACCACAGCTAAAAGCTGTGGTTTTGAAATACTTATCTGACGATCACTTCCGCATCATGATGATGGTGATGACCCCAGTGGTGATGACGGTGGCCACCTTCTGTTTCCACATAGCAGGAACTCAGGTTCAGCAACAGCATCAATGCTCCGATTACCAACAATGATCTCTTTTTCATAGTGTAGTTTTTAGATGGTTATACAAATAATTAACGATGTTCTTCATGGCCGTGTTCTTCGTGCCCATGTTCTTCATGTCCGTTATTGCCATGCTGCTCATGCCCGTTATTACCGTGGTTCTGGTGCCCGTTATCGCCATGCTGCTCATGCCCGTTATTACCGTGGTTCTGGTGCCCGTTGTCACCATGCCGCTCATGTGCATTGTTACCGTGGTTCTGGTGCCCGTTATCACCGTGCCATTCGTTATGATGCGGATGGTTTGGGTTGGCATAATATCTTTCATCGCGGCTGTCGCGTATAGGATGCTGGTCATGCTGTCCCCTGAAACCTGCATATTGCGATTTATACCTGTCATTATGCATCCAGGGCGACCGTTCATTGATCACCACTTTATGCGCTCCATATAAGTCAAAATCATGATAACGCTCCGGCAAACTGCCTCTTGTTACCCATTGTCCGCCTTCAAAGTAGGTATACCGCTGGTTGGGCACGTCATAATAAGCGTCAATGTCGGGTATGTAGTAATAATTTACATAATCATAACCCGTGGGTCCCCATACCGGCTGAACGCCAAGATTTACATGTACACTTACCTGTGCTTGTGCGTTATGGCAAAAGGAGGCGGCCATTAATACGGCAATAAAAAGAAGTTGTTTTTTCATATCCTCATCCTCGTTAAAACCATGCCATTGAACTTTTTCCTGCACACAAGACACATTCTTTAAACTCACCATATTGCCTGTGGATGCAGCTTACCTGCTCTTTTGTACTAATACATTCCTATTTCTACATCTTTTTTGACATTCTAACTTACTTTTGCACCCAAATACACAATATGCAGTTCGACCGCAAAAACCTTTCTGATGACCAGCTCGTTGATATATATAAAGAGTTGGTTAAGCCCAGGATAATTGAGGAAAAGATGCTGGTACTGCTCCGGCAGGGAAGGATCAGTAAGTGGTTTAGCGGTATAGGCCAGGAAGCAATTGCTGTGGGTGCCACATTAGCGTTGGACAGTGACGAATATATTATGCCCCTGCACCGCAACCTTGGTGTATTTACCGCTCGTAAAATGCCATTCGATAAATTATTCATGCAGTGGCATGGAAGGAAAGAAGGTTTCAGTAAAGGCCGTGAGCGCTCCTTTCATTTCGGCGCCAATGAATACCATATATGCGGCATGATATCGCATCTAGGTCCGCAGCTTGCTATTGCAGATGGTATAGCACTTGCACACAAACTGCGCAAAGAATACAAAATATCCCTTGCCTTCAGCGGCGATGGTGGCACCAGCGAAGGCGATTTTCATGAGGCGCTCAATGTCGCTGCTGTGTGGGGCCTGCCGGTAATATTTCTTATTGAAAATAACGGCTACGGCCTCAGCACGCCCAGTAGTGAGCAGTTCATCTGCAAGCAACTGGCCGATAAAGGTATCGGCTACGGCATGAAAGCCATCACGATCGACGGTAATAATATTCTCGAAGTTTACCGCGAGATCAGCAAAGCCCGCCTATATTGTATTTCCGAGCAAAAACCGATCATCGTAGAGTGTATGACCTTCCGTATGCGCGGCCATGAAGAGGCCAGCGGCGTAAAGTATGTACCCAAAGAGCTTTTCGAGGAATGGGCAAAGAAAGATCCCGTTGCCAATTATGAAAGCTTCCTTAAAGAAGAACACATACTCGATGATAATAAAATAGCGTTAGTACGTGAAGCAATTCAGAAAGAGATCGAGGACGGCCTCGCAGTAGGTTTTGCCGCGCCACATATCACTCCCGATACTAAGGAAGAGATGGCAGATGTGTATGCACCGCTCACTTCCCCGGTTACATCGCCCACATCTGCAGGCACAGAAAAGAAGTTCATACAGGCCATAAGCGATGGGCTGCGGCAATCTATGGAGCGCCACCCCAACCTCGTATTAATGGGGCAGGACATAGCGGAATATGGCGGCGCCTTCAAAGTAACGGATGGCTTCGTATCACTTTTTGGCAAAGAGCGTGTGCGCAATACCCCGCTATGCGAAAGTGCTATTGTGGGCTCAGCGCTTGGGCTTTCCATTAAGGGCTTCAAAGCAATGATGGAAATGCAGTTTGCTGATTTTGTGACCGTTGGCTTTAACCAGATCATTAATAACCTCGCCAAGATACACTACCGCTGGGGCCAGAATGCCGATGTGGTGATACGCATGCCCACAGGTGGCGGCGTAGGTGCAGGACCATTCCACTCCCAGAGCAATGAAGCATGGTTTGCACATACTCCCGGCCTTAAAGTAGTATACCCCTCTACTCCGGAAGACGCCAAAGGCTTACTGATCGCAGCCTTTGAAGATCCTAACCCCGTCATGTTCTTCGAGCATAAAGCATTATACCGCAGCATCAGTGGCCTTGTGCCCGATGAATATTACAGCATAGAAATAGGTAAAGCAAAAATAGTCAGCGAAGGAAGCGATATCAGCATCATCACTTATGGTATGGGTGTGCATTGGGCGCTTGACTATGCAAAAAAACATCCCGAAGTATCTTTTGACATCCTCGATCTCCGCACACTCCTGCCGCTCGACTATCCGGCCATACGTGCCACGGTATTGCGCACCGGCAAAGTTTTGCTGCTGCACGAGGACACACTTACCGGCGGCATAAGCGGTGAGCTCGCCGCCTGGATATCGGAAAACTGCTTCGAGCACCTGGATGCACCAATAGTGCGTTGCGCCAGCCTCGATACCCCTATACCATTTGCCATTGAGCTCGAGCAAAACTTTATGGCCAACAGCCGCCTCGATGCCGCCATACAAAAACTGCTTTCTTATTAGAGTAACGGAGCCATTTCCAACTCAAATAAAGCTTTTTCACTTTTGATCCTGCCGGCAGGCAGGTTTTGTTTTTGATTTTTTACGCCCTACATTCGTAAGAGAAATACGGCTTGTATGAACATTCGGGTTAATCATATTGCGTTACTTTCAGGAATGGTGCTCTTACTGTTTTCCTGTAAGGACATGCCTTCGAAAAATCACGGCCCTATAGTTCTGGGCGATTCTGCAACCATAGTTACCGAGAAAGACCCGCAGAGATTAAAAGACCTCGTTACCGACCTGCAGCCGGTAATACCCGCGCCCGAAAATAAAGATTCAACCGAAAACAAAACAGCAGCAGCAAAAGACACCGCTCAAAAAACAAAGCCTGCGGCACCTGCTCCACCTGCACAATCATTACCCGATGTTGCCGGGCTTAAAGCAGATTTCAAAGAAGTATCGGTACTCATTCCCGGCCTCAATGCAAAACAGGCTGGCCGGCCCAACCTGCAAAATGCAAACGGCGCTGTATATTCCCTTATAAGCGGTAATGTAAATGGTAGCACCATAAAGGTTACCGGCAACATCACTAAGGTCTCCCAACGTTACCAGACCGTTGTGGTATTGAAAAATGAGATGGGTACTTTAATGATCGAATCATTGTCGTCCACCACCGACTGGGAAGCCCTGAAAGGCAACAACAACCAATACCGCATCACCGACCTCGACACAAAATCGCTTGACCACATCAATGCGAATGCAAACACCATACGCAATGCCGTAGCGAAGGCAGCAAAACGCCGCCGCTATAGCCGCAGAAAAGTTCAGGAATGGGTGGAAAGTGTGCACCGTGTACGCGCGGTAAATCAAAAGCCGCTCTATGTTATGCTTCGCTCTGTAATGTGGAAGATAGACGGCAAAGACGCCAACGGCAGAATATTCTCCAAACAAGTAAGGGTAGATATGCCGCTGTAGGATTGAACAATCCCTGCAACTTATCAACCTATCAACTAATCAACTAAATCTTCCCCACCCTCCGCTCATGCCTTCCGCCTTCAAAAGGCGTAGACAGGAACACGTTGACCATTGCCTCTGCTTTTTCCGGCGATACAAAACGTGCGGGTATGCATATCACATTGGCATTGTTATGCTGGCGCGCCAGTGATGCTATCTCTTCTGTCCAGCATAGAGCTGCCCGGATATCTGCGTGTTTGTTCGCACTCATGCACACACCATTGCCGCTGCCGCATACAAGTATGCCTGCCGCTGCTTCGCCCTTATGCACCATCGTTGCCACAGGGTGTGCAAAATCAGGGTAGTCCACACTCTCCAGGCTATAAGTGCCCTTATCAGCTACCGCCCAGCCTGCAGCGGTAAGCATTTTTTTCAGCTCTTCTTTATATTCATAACCCGCATGGTCTGCGCCTATGGCTATCGGTAGTGCTTTATTGAATGTGGTATCCATATGCTTAGTTATTTTGTGCGTCTTTTTTCCTTTTTGCATTTACCGCGCGTGTGCTTATGCTTACAGACAGCTCATACAATCCATACAAAGGTATAAAAACCAGCAGGCAACTGAAAAGGTCGGGCGGGGTAATTATCTCGGCAAGTATGAACAGTATAAGGATAGCATACCTGCGTTGTGCACGCATAAATTCCGGTGTAAGAATGCCTACCCTGGAAAGAAAGTAAACGATCATCGGCAATTCAAACACTGCCCCCATGGCCAGTATCATATTGCTCATGGTATCGTAATAGTTGTCTAAGGTGATGATGTTCTTCACCTTAGAGCTGAGCTGGTAATTACCAAAGAAGTTAATGGTATACGGCGCAATGATATAGTACGAAAACAACACCCCGATGAAGAAAAGCAATGAGCACCAGAACACGATACCGTGTGCCATCTTCACCTCAGTTGGTTTCAACGCCGGTTTTATGAACTTCCAGAACTCCCACAGCACATACGGAAATGCAACAATAAAGCCCAGCATCATCGACACCGACAGGCTCATCATAAATTGCCCGCTTACCGATGTATTCTGAAAATCCATTTTCACCTCGCCCAGGCAAAAACCATCGTAGTGCATCAGTCGGCCAAGTGCGCAGAACCATTTGTAAGAAATGAAATCATTATTGGCAGGCCCCAGTATTATCTTGTCAAATATCCATTCCACCTTGCAGAAAACAAGTATCGCAGCCACAAGCACAGCTATCACCGAGCGGATAATGTGCCAGCGCAGCGCTTCCACATGGTCCAGGAAATTCATTTCCCCCTGTGGGTTACTGCCTCGTTTATTAAGAAAGTTTTTAAGGATACTCAAAGCACTGTATTAGGGCTGCAAAGGTAGGGGGATAAGTTGATAGGTTGCTACGTTAATAGGTTAAAAGGCAGGCTACCTCTTTTATTAAATTTTCATAAATTTGAGAATAAAGCGAAATCAATGAAAAAGCCAATAATGGTTATTACCGGGGCCTGCTTAATAGTTATTACCGGGTGCTTCACTGGCAAACTCTTCGCACAAGGCACTGTCACTGACATTAAAGATCTCAGGAATAGCCCTAAACCACAAGATGACCTGCCAAATCACAAAAATCACGATGTGGAAGTGTATAGGGTTATTCAAACAGGGAGTGCTTACAACATTGCGTTTTATCGCAAAGAGAACGACACGCTCAGATGTTATCATGTTTTTTGGGGAGAAAAGAAAAAGCTCGATAAAGCCGCATACGAATGGGTGAACGATTCAACCGCATCCATACATTTATATAGCTCCCGGTCCCGTAAAAATGTTGCTTTTAAAGTGTCCGGATCATGGAGCGCTAATAATAAATCCACATCCTTAATTACCGACGATTGAGAATGGTTTTATGTGCAAAAAATAACGGCGGGCCACCTTTCTATCCAAAAATGAAAGGACCCGCCGTCTTTACGATCTTCAGGGAATAACCCTAACTAATGATTACAAATGAGCTTTACTGTTTCCCGGTAGCCATCATCTCCATAAAAATAACAGCTATACATACCACTGGCCACGCTAGCAGGAAAATCGATAACCGTCTTTCCTTTATTCAATCGGTAGCTGTTCACTTCGCTGCCATCTATCGTGTAAATCACAAATTTACCGCTCACCGGGGCCTCAATCGTAAACACATCGGTCGCCGGGTTGGGATAAATGTGCACCACTTCCTTCAATACTGCCTCATTTGCCTTTACACCAAGGCTGTTATTGGTAAATGTGGCCAGGAACGCATCGCCATAGGTCGAGCCTCCCGCATAAGTGGCCTGGTAGGCGCCTGCTGTGGCAATACCAGCACTGCTCAATGTAAATCCGGTAACATAAATATTACTGCCGCTTGCTGTCACACCTTCACCGCTTTCCTGGGCAGCGCCTCCGTAATACGTGGCCCACTTAATAGCCCCGGCACTATCGAAACGGGCTAAAAAGGCATCGCCGGTACCACCTCCATACACTGCCTGGTAGGCATCCGGTGTGGTGCCCAGATCAGTACTCGACGTATAGCCTGTCATGTACACGCTGCCCGAGTCGTCAATGGTCATGGCTTGTACAACGTCATAATTAGAGCCGCCGAAATACGTGCCCCATTCGCGGGCGCCCGCACTACTCATCTTCACTAAAAACCCGTCATAGCTTCCTGCAATAGTGGTGCTATAAGCAACAGGTGAAGCAATGTTTGCCAAACTTGATGAAGACCCCGCAAAATATACATTGCCTGCCGAATCTGTTACCACGGCATTGGCTTCATCATCATTGCTGCCTCCATAATATGTCCCCCACAACCGGGTGCCCGAGCTATTGAATTTAGCCAGGAAAGCATCATAAGTACCACCCGCATTCCCCGACTGATATGCCCCTGCTGATGCAGGCAGGTCCAAACTCGCCGTATTGCCCGTTATAAACACATTTCCCGAAAGATCTGTTGCCACACCAAAACCAAAATCACGGTCACCGCCACCGTAGTACGTAGCCCATTGCCTTGCTCCCAGGCTGTCAAATTTTACAAGGAAGGCATCGGGTGCATTGCTCACCCCCACACTTATAGTATCCTGGTATGACCCCGCAGTAGCAATACCACCGGCGCTCGTGGTCTGCCCCACCATATACACATTACCTGATGCATCTGTTGCAACACCCCAGCCAAACTCATCGCCACTGCCTCCAAAATAGGTCGCCCATTTTTCCACACCGTCGCTATTAACCTTCACCAGGAACGCATCATAATCACCACCGCCAAATGTGTCCTGGAACGCGCCGGTGGTTGATATACCCGCAACGCTGGTTGTGAAACCACACATATATACATTACCGGCGCCATCAATGGTCAGTATACCCCCGCCTTCAGCGCCTGTGCCACCAAAATAGGTAGCCCATATCCTCGTCCCCGCATTATTCAGCTTTACAATGAAATCATCGTAGGTCCCGCCTCCATATGTCGACTGGAAAGCCCCTGTAGTAGCTATTGCTGATACGCTCTTTGTATAGCCGCTCATAAATATATTACCCGTCTTGTCCACAGCTACCGATACACCTGCATCATCATTGCTGCCCCCATAATAAGTTGCCCATACCAATCCCGGATCTATGATCATTTCACCCTGGTATTTATCCACATCATAGCTAAGCACTTTGCCGCTAAGGCGGTAGCTGCTCTTTATTGCCTTTCCGCTTTTCTCAAATGCCACAGGCGTGCTCTCGGTGATTCTTCCCTGTGGGGCGCTCACAATTAATTGCCCCTTATCATTCAGCTTTAAGTCGTCACAACCTTCATACCTGATTTTTATATTGCTCACCTTACCTCCGGGCCTTACTATGAATTCATGCTCCAGTTGATCGCCCCTCCTGTATAAAACCCAATCTATATGCGGGTACACATCTTTGTATAGTATACGCTCATACGAATGAGCGGTGCCATGTGCGCCCCCATTTTTTGCAAAATAATTTTCTGTATAACCGAGTTTTCCTTCCTTTATCACTTTTGCATTTGTATTGGCACCCAGCAGTTGCACATCCATGCGGCGCATATCATATGCTGCTTGCTCACCATTCTTCATTTCTTTTTTAGCGCTGAACTGGTAATGAATAGCCCCCTCACCTATAAATATGCTAAGACCGTCCGCTGCCGGCACCATAAACTGGATATCACTCCTTGGTTTACGGTCCTGGTCTGTCACTTGGCCGCGGTTTTCTATAAAGGAGAGTGGCGCAGGGTTAATAACCTGCCGGTTACCGGCTGTAGTATGGCTGGGGCCTGAAATAGCCCTTCCGGCTGTTAATGAGCAGAGTAAAAAGAGATAGAATTGCTTTTTCATGATCGCTGTTTTAGATAGTTAGGAAACGAATTGGTCTGATAGCTTGATATCAATACTAAATTCGTTATTAAAACCATCGGTTTCTGAATAATGTGACGAAATCGATTACTTATGTGCCGGATACCCGCTTTTTTGTGGCTGAAATAAACCAGTATCAGTGGACATTTAGCAAGGCAAGCAATTCTTCCCGGTAGTTGCTGGAAACCGGTATCTCCTTGCCGTTGATGATCACATTCACCGCGTTTATCTTTTCTATTTTGTCTATGTTCACCACGTAGCTGCGGTGTATGCGCACAAACCGCCCGGTGTCGAAGCTCTCCAGGAATTCCTGCATCGTTGTGCGTACAGGAAATTTCTTTTGCCCGGTATATACATTCACATAGTTGTGCTCACTCTCCATATACAGGATATCTGCAAAATTTATCCGGTTAAAATAGTCCCCGATTTTAACGAACAGGAAATCCCTTGCTTCACCCGATTTCTCAGCACTCCGCTCATTTTTTACATGCCTGTTGCTGTTATAATTATGCAATGCAATTTCAATAGCAGAATAAAGACTATCCTTATTGAATGGCTTTACCAGGAATGCGTTGGGCGTTGTTTCCTTTGCGGCGGCTACTGTGGCTGTGTCGCTGTTTGCGGTAAGGTATATGAACGGGATGTACATATTCTTCCTGATGAATTTACCTATCTCTATCCCCTCATTCCTGCCATCAAGGTTTATATCCAGTATCACAAGGTCCGGAGGTGCAGACGTAAGCATTTGTATAGCGGCTGCATAACTGCCGCATGGCTCTGCAACAGTGTACCCGAGCGACTGTAGCTTCGACTGCATGTCATAAGCAATGATCATTTCATCTTCAACTATACCAATGCTGATAGTATTCATAGGAACCGGAATTGATTATGTGCGGCTAAAATAACAGATATCCCGCATAATTCAATGCCAGGCCGTTTTGCAGTAAGATCACACTTTGCGGGGGAAATTTATGATGAATGTGCAACCGTTATCGTTGTTGTAAGCAACATCTCCCTTTATCTGTTTCGACAAACCGGTGATCAATTTCATACCCAGGCTTTTCCCCTTCGCAAGATCAAAACCCGCAGGAAGCCCCGGGCCATTGTCCGAATATTCCAGCCGGTAATATTCACCGTTATTGCGCAGGCTCAGTTTTATTTGCGGTGACGGATTTTGCGCGAATGCATATTTATAGGAATTGGTGACCAGCTCATTTAGTATCAGGCCCAGCGGCACTATAATATCATTGGGAAGGTACGTTTCGGGTATGTCTTTAATGAAGCTCACCTTCGTTCCCCGTCCGGAAAGCGCGCTGTTTAGCTGCACAAATAGCTCATCGGCAAGCGAGGCCACGTTTACTTTATCAGGTCTGTCATCCTGGTATAATTTCTGGTGCACAAGCGCTATCGTGCGTAGCCGGTTCTCGCCCTCTGCCAGTGCCGCTTTTGCGGTCTCGTCAGTGAGCGTTTCAGATTGCAGGCTCAGCAGGCTGCTGATCACCTGCAGGTTGTTTTTTACACGATGGTGTATCTCCTTCATCAGCATATCCTTCTGCATATTCGCTTTCTTCTGCAACGAATAATTCCGGGCGACAACAGACGTTACCAATAAAAGCAGCCCTATCCCCGCGATGAAAAATATACGTTCATTCTTTTTCTTCGCTTCCTGCACTTTATTGATCGCTATTTGCTTTTCTTTTAATTCTGTTTGTTGCGCTATTTCCAGGTTAGCTATTTTCACCCGCTTATCAGCCCTGTATACCGAATCCATACCGTCATAGGTTTGCTTCACATAGTCAAGGGCTGCTTTATAATTCCCGAGCGCCTCTTCAGATTCCGCAAGGCAAAAGTATATACGTGTAAGCAACCAGATATTATTGATCTCCTTACCCAGGGCCGCAGCGCGATCAGAATATTTGATCGCAGTTGCCAGCGACTCTTTTTTTTGGGCGCCCGTCAT
>CAIJNJ010000521.1 GCA_903821975.1 uncultured Bacteroidota bacterium | reverse complement strand
CATATGAAAATGCGTTCTTTACCTATTTTAGTTATTGTTATGTTGTTGTTTGGTTTTGGCGTTAATGCGCAAACCATCACCATCTCCGCAAGCCCGGGCACCTCTGTATGTGCCGGTACACCTGTAACGTTTACGGCTTCTGTTACCCCCACAGGTACGTATGGCTATATCTGGCGTGTAAATGGTACTTATGTGGGTACCTCATCACCCACTTATACATCCACCACTATTACGGCTGGTGCCACGGTATATTGCCTGCTCACTAATGTTGCGGGTGATACCATCAAAGCGATATCAGACACGCTTACTATGAGCATAGACAGCTTGCCTGTTATTGCCCCTATCATGGGGCCTGATAGCGTATGTGTAGGCAGTACCGTATTGTTATCAGACACTACCTCGGGTGGTGTGTGGAGCAGTACTATTTCCGGGTCTGCAAGCGTTAATGACACCGGCCTCGTAACAGGAATTCTTCCAACAACGGGCGGTTTCGGCGGTGGACCGACACTCAGGATCGTGTACACCGTTACTAATAGCTGTGGTACGGACAGTGTACGGGTTCGGTTCTTTGTACGCGCTCCTGCGTCCGTTCCTACAGTTACTTCTTCTACCATCTGTATAGATTCAACCACATTTGTAAGAGACTCGGCAACCGGTGGGGCCTGGACCAGCAGCGATAGTACAATAGCTAGCTTTAATCCTTTCCCGCCCGGCGCATTGACAGGGAACGCAGCCGGAATTGTTACCATCACGTATAACGTAACTAATTTGTGCGGTACTTATACCGAAACAACTAATGTTACCGTTGTAAATTGTGACAGCACAACAGCGGTGAACAGCGCTACGCTTGCTAATGGCTGCAATATCTATCCTAACCCCGCTAATGGTGTATTCAACATCATGGTAAGATCAGGCAACTACAAGACGGCTACCTGCACATTGACCAATATGGTTGGTGAAAAGGTGAAAGAAATTATGATCGATACTAACCGGGAAACTGCGATACAAACAGGTGTGCCTGCCGGCTTGTATTTTATTACCATAAGCGCTGGTGACGAAAAGTATACCAGGAAAATGGTGATCATGCAATAGTATTGCTGTAAAGATGCCTTTGATTTAGCTGCCCTGATAAGGGCAGCTTTTTTTAAGGTTATTGCACCAATATTTTTACAAAAAGTCAAATCAGAGCAATGTCATGGTGAGCCGTGTCGAACCATAACCGCTGAATTAGTTGAGTAGCTAAATAGCATTCTCGGCGGCTGTTTTTTACTTTTATTTCTTTACTTTTAAAAAGTGCCGATACATATTCTTGATGATGAGTTGTGGTTCCCTCCGGTGGATGATGCGCTGGATGATGGTCTGCTTGCCGTTGGTGGCGACCTTAGTGCGGACAGGCTTTTGCTGGCATACCATAGTGGCATATTCCCGTGGTTCAATGAGGATGAGGTGCCTATGTGGTGGTCGCCGGACCCAAGATTTGTGCTGTTCCCCGATGAATTGAGGATAAGTAAAAGCATGCAGCAGGTATTGAAACGTAATGGTTCGGGTTTCGAGTTCAGGGTGAACACGGCTTTTGAAGACGTGATATTTAATTGCAGTAGGGTGGAACGGGAAGGGCAGGATGGAACATGGGTCAGTGACGAGGTAATAGCAGCTTATACTGTGTTGCATAATTTGGGGTATGTGCATAGTGCTGAGACATGGTGTGATGGTGTGCTGGTGGGCGGCCTGTATGGCGTGCTGCTGGGTAAAGTTTTTTTCGGGGAGAGTATGTTTAGTTTGCAGAGTAATGCCAGCAAATATGCATTTATAAAATGGGTGGAAGTTTTAAAAGCGAACGGGGTTGTGTTGATAGACTGCCAGGTATATACAGAGCACCTGGAAAGCCTTGGTGCGAGGATGATCAGTAGGGCCGCGTTCATTGATATACTAGATAGAAATTCCAAAACTTAAACACTACTAACTGAAAGATGGGTTACAAGAGATCAATCCCAATTACTAATTACTAATTCCAACCTGCCTGCCGGTAGGCAGGTTCCGAAAAGAATGGGAAAGCAAAGGAAGATCATTCACATAGACATGGATGCATTTTATGCATCTGTGGAGCAGCGCGATAACCCGGAGTACAAGGGTAAGCCGCTGGTAGTGGGTGGCTTGCCTACAGGGCGTGGCGGGGTAGTGGCTGCCGCAAGTTATGAGGCCCGTAAATTCGGGATACGGTCTGCGATGCCCTCGAAGAAGGCATTGGAGCTTTGCCCTGATGTGATCTTTCTCATACCCAGGTTCCCGGCATATAAAGAAGTATCGCAAAAAATACGGGAGATATTCCACCGCCACACCGATCTCATAGAGCCGCTCTCGCTCGATGAGGCGTACCTTGATGTCACCGAAGACAAGCAGCACATAGGCTCTGCGATAGAAATAGCAAAGCAAATAAAGCAGGCCATTAAAGAAGAGTTGCATCTCACAGCATCTGCGGGTGTGTCTATTAATAAGTTTGTAGCCAAGATCGCATCCGATCTTAATAAGCCAGATGGGTTAGCGTTTATAGGGCCTTCGCATATAGAAGAGTTCATGGAGAAATTACCGGTAGAGAAATTTTATGGTGTGGGAAAGGTGACCGCTGATAAGATGAAGGGCATGGGGCTGCACACTGGTGCGGACCTGAAAAGGCTCTCGGAAGAGGAACTGGTAAAGCATTTTGGCAAGACAGGGCATTTTTATTACCAGATAGTGCGGGGCATTGATAACCGCGAGGTGCAGCCGGACAGGGAAACAAAATCTGTGGCGGCAGAAGATACCTTTTCATATGACCTTGTACTTATTGATGAGATGAATGCAGAGCTGGATAAGCTCGCAGCCCTGGTGAGTAACCGCCTGCAGCGCTATGAGCTAAAGGGCAGGACCATTACCCTCAAAATAAAGTACAGCGATTTCAGGCAGATAACACGAAGCCGGTCGTTGCCGCAGCCTGTGAATGATGCGGATACGATTGCCACCGTAGCAAAAGAGTTATTGCTGGGCACAGATCCTGAAAATAAAAAGACAAGGTTGCTGGGTATCTCTCTTTCTAATTTTAATGAGCCTGTACAGCGGGATAAGAACGATAAATCAGCACAGTTGCGGCTATTTGACTGACCAGGATTTCCGTTATCGGTTATCCAGCACCGCTTCGTATACCGGTGTCCAGGTCATGAGTTCGAAATTGTCGTCATGTTCTTTTATGGCTATGTAGGTGTGGTTGTCCCCGCGCCATAAATGGTCCCCTTTTCCGAATTGCTCATTGAGGTATGCGATGAAATCTTTTTCAAGGGAGCGTGGTATGAAAGAGTGCCTTGCCTCGCAAACACCATTTACAAAATCATACTGGTCATACTCGCGGAACCTGCCAAATTCGGGATGGTCTACAATGGTGGGGGCGTACCTTATTTTTGTTATGGGACCTTCCTGCCAGCTTGTATATTCATTGCCCAGTTGTATCACCGCATCCTTCAGTTGTTTGCCAAGCAGGTTTTGGGCATGGAGAGACCAGGTGAGCAGCAACAACGGCAGAAGCAGTATCAGTCGTAAGTAGTGAGTCATAAGTCATAAGTCGTAAGTCGTAAGTCGTAAGTCGTAAGTAAAGATATTATTTTCGAACTGGATGCCACATTTTTCTCCACCTTCGCTATATAGTATTGAAAAGAGGTTTCGGCGCGAGTAATTGCTTGAATATTTTTATTTAATACAAAAGAGTATATTTATTCTCGGTTTATATTAATTTATAGGAAGCCAAAAGACAATGTTATGAAAAAGATTGCTTATGTATTAGGGGTAGCCGGATTATTTGCTTTTGTTTTAGCTGTAGCTGCAAAACTATTTCATATCGGAGGTGCATCTATTTTGATTGGCTACGGCACAATCTTCAATGAAATCATTGTATTGCCATTTATTGCTTTCTATTTACTACGCAATAACTCAAAGAATAAATCAATATATATCTTAGGTGTTTTATCAGTTTTCATTTTAATTGCCGGGCTTTTTTTTAAAATACAACATTGGCCCGGATCATTTGTAATGTCTATTTTGGGTATAGTTTTGTTCTTTATTTCTACAATTTTGTTTTCAAACCTTTTATATAAACGCGACTGGGATTAAAAATATTTGTCATGAAACTCATTTGGATTTAACTGATCACAAACTCCGCTAGTATAATATTTGGATTTTCTTTTATAAGGATTAGCCATAACGACAGTAAATAACAATACTTACTTCTAATATATGCGCATAACCAGGAACCATAGGATCTTATTGCTGTTATTTCTGTCGGTGATGGCTATTGTACCTGCCATTGCACAGGAACAAATAAACCGCGAGATTCCCGGGAAAAAAGTATTCACTACTGATGACACTGCCACCATCTGGCGCTTAATAAGACATGGAGACAAACTTCGATTCTCAGCACCGGACAGTGCATTAACCGTTTATCAGCAAGCGCTGGATAAAAGTAAATCATTACACTATGACGATGGAATAGCCGGATTACTTATCAGCATTGCAGCGCTTTACATGGATAGAGGTAGCTTGTCCATAGGTATGAATATTCTCAGGGTTGCCAAACCTTATTGCGAGGCATCCACTTTCGATAATGGGTTCTACATCATAAAGTTGAACATGAACATCGCAGCTGTCTATTTTCAAAACAACAGCTATGATAGTGCAGCATACTACTACTACGAAGCCCTGAAGCAGTTTGATCAGAGAAAGTCTACCGATTCTTCGCTGCTGCTTTCCATATACAGCGACCTTGGAGGTACCTGGGTAAGTGACAACCAGTACGATCTGGCTAATAAATATTTGATCAAGGCCAATGAACTATCTGTGAAAACAAGGGATTCATCCCAGCTATGCGAAATTTATAATAATTTTTCGGCCGTTTACGAAGGGAAAAAACTTTATGACACTGCCATCTTATTTGCCAAGAAAGCCCTTCTGTTGAGTAAAAAAACAGGAGATAATTTTATGGAGGCATTTGCGTCTTATAAAATAGGCAATCAGTATTACAACAAAAACCAGCCCGAGGTTGCCATTGGCTATTACGAAGATGCCCTTGAGATGTCGCACCTGCACCCTATTCCCGCCTACCTTGAAATAAATACCTACCTGGGTATGGCTGAGGCCTACTACAAACTAAAAAAATATGGTTTCGCGGAAGAATACTATCTGAAGGTGCTGAGCCTGGACGAAGCTGCGAATTACAAAACAGATATTGCTACTACATACTCCGGCCTCGCATCAGTATATGAGGATACCAAAAACTACAAAGCAGCGCTGAAATACAAAAATTTATTTTCAGGATTGAGGGATAGCTTGCTTACCGCAGAAAAAATTCAGGCTACCAGCCAGATGGAAGTCAAATACCGTACTTCTGAGAAAGACAGGGAACTGGCACAAAACCAATTGCTCCTCACCAAGCAGGAATCAACATTAAAACAAAAAAACATTTGGCTCAATAGTATCCTGGGTGGGGTGATCCTGTTGGGTGCGCTTTCGTTTACCATATACCGGGGAGAAAAACGCAAAAGAAAATTGCAACTGATAAGAATAGCCGATATGCGCAAGGAGCAGGAGATAGCACAGCTGAAAGCAAAATTGAATGGAGAAGAGGAAGAACGGGTAAGAATAGCGCGCGAGTTGCACGACGGTATCATGGTGCAATTTTCATCTGTAAAAATGAACCTTAGCTGTGTGCTGGACCGCTCATCCGATCCGGAACAGAGAACCGAAATTGATAAAATTGTGGAGCAACTGGACGATGCCACAAAGGAGCTGAGAAAATCGGCGCACAACCTCATGCCCGATATGCTGCTGGAGGAAGGTCTTGTTGAAGCAGTGCAATACTTCCTGACAAATATGAAACAAAGCAGTGGTATTGACATAGAATTTCAGCAATATGGAGACACTCCTGAATTCGCAACGGAGTATGAATTGATGATGTACCGCATCATACAGGAACTTGCCCAAAACACTTTAAAACATGCGCATCCTACCCACGTCCTGGTGCAACTCAACAGCATCGGGAATATGTTCAACATTACAGTTGAAGATAACGGAGTGGGATTTAAAGAAGGTTTCTCGCAGGGAGATGGCATTGGGCTACGCAACATACAATCCCGCGTAGTATCATTGAACGGGAATATGGAGATCAGCAGTAAGGAAGGAGTTGGCTCCACTATATACATTGAGTTTGACGCACAAAAACTACAGAACAAAACAGGGGCTGAGCTCCTGGATAGGGCTGGCCGGGCAGATATGTTGTAAAATAACAATTGGGCTATAGTTGGCAGCATTCCGTTTGCAGAACGGGTTTTTTATATGCAGTTCGTAATACGCAACGCTAACATTGGGAATAGTGGATTATATAAATCATATTTCAATAAGTAGCCATAAGCTGGTGATCATCCTGCGTGTTCGATAAACGTTGTGTCCAGTTTCCGTTCCTGGAAAGAGAGGCAATTGCGCGTCCTTTTTCAGATATAGGTTGAGCTCCCTTACCTCAATTTCCCATCTTAAAACTATCTTTGTATATTACACAATCAATAACTGTGAATATGCCGCTAACTGCCAATTTATCTAAGTCTGCAAGGTTATCGTTTGATGAGTTCAAACAGGAGGTGCTTGATGATTACCGTATTGTGGTGGCGAGCCGTGAGGCCAGCCTTATAGGCCGCCGCGAGGTGCTTACGGGCAAGGCTAAGTTTGGCATCTTCGGGGATGGCAAGGAGCTGGGGCAGCTGGCTGCGGCAAAGTGTTTTAAACCGGGGGACATACGAAGCGGCTACTACCGCGACCAGACGCTGATGTTTGCCACAGGCATGAGCGATATACAACAGTTTTTTGCGCAGCTCTATGCCGATATGAGCGTGGAGAACGAGCCTTCATCGGCAGGGCGTATGATGAACGGCCACTACGGCACCCGCTGGCTGGATGAGCATGGCGACTGGAAAGATCTTACGAATGCCCCGCAGTCGAGCAGTGACATATCACCTACCGCTGGGCAGATGGTACGCGCGCTGGGACTTGCATATGCATCTAAGATGTACCGCAACATACAGGAGCTGCAGACGGGCTTTGAGAAATTTACAAACAATGGCAATGAGGTGGTGTTCTGCACCATCGGCGATGCTTCTACATCTGAAGGTTTATTTTGGGAGAGTGTGAATGCGGCCGGTGTGCTGCAGGTGCCGCTGGCCATATTTGTGTGGGACGATGGGTACGGCATATCTGTGCCGCGTAAGTACCAGACCACCAAGAACTCCATTTCAGAGGCCCTTGCAGGTATGCAGTGGGACGATAAGAAGGGCGGTATCAATATTTATACGGTAAAAGGATGGGATTATCCGTCGCTGGTAGAAACAATACAGCAGGGTATAGGACGTGTGCGAGAAACACAGGTGCCCGCGATATTTCATGTGCAGGAGATGACACAGCCTCAGGGACATTCTACATCAGGGTCGCACGAACGGTATAAGACGAAGGAGCGCCTGGAGTGGGAAAAAGAATGGGATTGTGTGGCCAAGATGCGGGAGTTTATCATAGAAAATAAAATAGCCACAGAGGAAGATGTGGTGACGTTGGAAGAAGAGTCGAAGCAGGAAGCGCGCGAGGCTAAACAAAGGGCGTGGGAGAATTTCCTCGCTCCTATAAAAGAACAGATAAAACAGGCAACCCAGTTATGCAACCAGGTGGTGTATGAGGCAGGAGAGCATGGTACAGCCATATCTGCAATAGTGCAGGAGCTGAACGCACTGAAAGAACCGATAAGAAAGGATGTGATGCAGGGTGTGAGCAAGGTACTGCGCCTGTGCAAGCAGGGAGGTGAGGCCGCACACGCGCTGCAGAATTTTTACAATTACATACAGTCTGATAATAACGAGCGTTACTCATCGCATTTATACTCCGAATCTAGGTATAGCGCGATGAAGGCGGTGGAAGTACCGGCAGAGTATGATGCCGATGCAGCAACACTGAATGGTTATGAAGTGCTCAACAAATTCTTTGACCTCACATTTGCGTCTAATCCAGCTGTCATAGCTTTCGGAGAAGATCTTGGCAAGATTGGTGATGTGAACCAGGGCTTTGCCGGCCTGCAGGAGAAGTATGGTAACCTGCGCATAACGGATACCGGTATACGCGAGGCATCCATAATAGGGCAGGGTATAGGGCTGGCCATGCGCGGCCTGCGCCCGATAGCAGAGATACAGTACCTCGATTACCTGCTCTACGGCTTACAGCCGCTGAGCGATGATGTTTCTACGCTGTTATACCGCACACGCGGCGGACAGAAATGTCCACTTATAGTGCGTACCCGTGGCCACAGGCTGGAAGGTGTATGGCATAGCGGATCGCCAATGGGCATGATCATCAATTCCATTCGTGGTATGTACTTATGTGTGCCGAGGAATATGGTACAGGCTGCCGGTATGTACAATACATTGCTGAAGAGCGATGAGCCGGGCATTGTGATAGAATGCCTGAATGGTTACCGCCTGAAAGAAAAGATGCCTGGCAACCTCGCTACATTCTCTGTGCCGTTTGGTATACCGGAGGTGATCAGGGAGGGAAGTGATGTCACTATAGTATCTTATGGGTCTACACTGCGGGTTATTGATGAGGCCATAAATAACTACCTGGCACCTGAAGGCATAAGCTGCGAAGTGATAGATGTGCGCACCTTGCTGCCATTTGATATCAACCACATGATCGTGGAGTCGCTGAAAAAGACCAACCGTATTGTGTTCATAGACGAAGACGTTCCGGGTGGGGCAACTGCTTATATGTTCCAGCAGGTGATGGAAAAGCAAGGTGGTTTCAGATGGCTGGATGTAGCTCCAAGGACCATAACTTCAAATGCGCACCGCCCTGCTTATGCCACTGACGGTGACTATTTCTCAAAGGCTAATGCCGAAGATATAGCAAGGGTGATAGAGGAAATGATGAGAGAGTAGGCAGGTGATAGGAGATAAGAGCCGGGGATATCCCTTTAAGTTTACCTTTTAGCCAATACAGGTGCATGATATGGCTGGAATCCATCCCGATTTACCGGAAATCATGATGCAAAGCGGTAATGAGCTATGTAATAAGCTCATATATGCCGGGGCATATGAAAATCCGGGCAGCCTGCGATATTATGCAGCTACAGGACTTGGGTTTAAGCGGAGTGCCGCTTGTTTCTGTTTTTTCAGATAAACCACTACGAAACGCGAGAGAAATACAATTGTAAGCATAGTTTCAATTTTTAAATTGTTAGGGGTAAATTATGAATACAGTTATTAAATAGTACGCTATGTTGCTTGTCCCGATGGCTATTGGTTTTGATCGTCGCTTGTTTGTCTAAGAGCTTTGTCGTTTACAATTCATTAACTCAGTTGTTAATCAGTTGCTAATGAGATCTAAAAGTAGTTATTGTTTTGTTATTCACAAATTATTAACCAAATATTTTTAAATATTTTTTTATTTAATTTAAATATT